>NZ_CP026110.1 GCF_002902965.1 Paraburkholderia hospita
ATGGCAGCAACACCAGTACCCGTCAGGGGGCAACACAAACCGTACACGCAGACGGAGCTATTTGCGGCGAACATGCTTGAGTGGCCGGTCAAGGACGACCTGGCCAGCATGGAGTTCCCGCTATTCTCCCTGTCGAAACGACGCGACACGACCGTGCGCGAATACGTCAGCCCGTCGACTCAGAAGCGCGTCAAGGTAATTCCGTCCGTGCTGGGCGCCGCCACTGTCTTCGACAAGGATTTGCTGCTCTATATGGGCTCACAGATCATTGAAGCCCGACAAGCGGGATTGCCGATTTCTCGCACGGTGAAGATCGATACCTATGCGTTTCTGACCGGCACCGAGCGAGATCCGGGCGGCAAAGCCTATGACAACATGCTCGACATGCTACGTCGTCTGAAAGGTACGACGATCGAGACGAACATCGCGACAGGCGGCGAAGAGGAGACGAGAGGGTTTGGCTGGATCGAGGACTACACCATTACTCGGCGGACCAAGAACGGGAAGGGTGTCCTCGAGGTCGTCGTCATCGTCGCGGAATGGCTGTACAAGGCATTCCTGCACTACGAGGTGCTGACCATCGACCGCCGCTACTTTCTGTTGTCGCAACCGCTCGAGCGTCGGCTGTACGAGCTGGCTCGCAAGCACGCCGGCGACAAGGCCATCTGGAAATGCGACATCGAGATCATGCGGCAGAAAAGCGGCTCGATCCAGTCGCTGCGACATTTCCGGGCCGACGTCCGAGACATCATCAAGCGCGATGCCCTGCCCGATTACCGTGTCGCGCTGGACAGCAGCAAGAAGCCCCACCGGATCGTGTTCTACTCGCGCGACAGCAGGGCGTTGACGAAGGAGCTGCAGCGTATCGACGGGTTCACTTGGTTTGAGCAGCTCGAGCGGCAGGGCAACCTAATGGCCGACGACTAACGGAACGGGGTCGTACTTCGCCGACACGCGCTGTCGGTGCCCGCAGTGACTGTTGTTCCAGCGTGCTGTAATCGGGACGTTCCGGCCCGTGGCCGCTGCTCTACCCTCCCGCCTACATCAACAATTCGACGGCACGGAAGGCTTTTTCGAGCCTTTTGCCTATCTTCCTAAGTGTCGTATATCGCCGACCTTTCGGCTTAGTGTACGTACATACGTAAGTATGTGGTAATGCACCCATCCCCCCGCCCTTCCCGCCCTGCGGGAAGGGAGCGAGTCGCCCTCTGTCGTCAAGGGTGCGGGGGAGAGAACCCTTCCCCCCCACCCTTTCCTGAAGCGTCTATCCCGGCACGCCAGCCCGTCAAGGGCCGCTGCGCTGCCGTCCTCACCCGTTCGGTGCTCGACCTGGCCTGCGGCCAGCTCTGCGCTCCGCTGCGGCTTCCGGGCGTCCCCTTGACCGTCTGCCATGCCAAATATTTACGCGATTACGTATTTACGTATGTACGTACGTATGGCAACATAGCTATACCCTTTCCTGCGCGGAGATCTCGATGGCAAATATGAAGTATTTCCACGGCGATCGCCAGCTTGTGGCCGTTACGAGCATGTCGAACACTGAATTCGCGCTGCGGTTTCCTGGCGTGGTCGGCCGCCGGTACGACGGCTATCACATGTGGGTCGGATCTCCCGCCGACGCACGTGACCAAGTGCTGCCGGTCGAGCGGGTGATCGAGTACAAATCGAACCCTAGCCGGCATGAATGTGACGCTCGCTGCCTCAACGCGACGGGCCGGATCATGCGCTGCGAGTGCTCATGCGGCGGGAAAAACCACGGAAGAGGCTCACGACGTTAATACGCAATTACGTATTTACGTATGTATGTATGTACGCTATACTAGGTTGGTGCTGCCGATGTCGGCGGCACCGGCGAACGCCCGGCGGCTACCGGGTTTTGCCGACGACCATCCGTCTAGGAGCATGACCATGAAGCAACCGATGCGACCGTCCGAATCGGACGCGATCGAGAAGCTGGAGGCCGAGATCGAGCGGCTCAAGGCTTCGCAGAAAATGATGCGCGCCGCGAACACTGCCCTGCGCAAGGGCGATGACAACGCCTTGCGGGCGCTGGGGTTCTCCGAGGAACACATTGGCGAGCTCAAGACCAAGGATTTCGCCGGGCGCGTCGGCTTCCCTCAATCCGCTCTGCGCAACAACAACGCCGACATCCGCCGGCTCAAGAAGCGTATCGCTGAAGTCCAAACGAGGGAGGCATGCGATGCTGACCGTTGACCTGAAAATGTCGTGGGCCAGTGTGCTGCCCGTTCTCCTCGCTGGCTATGCCGAGGGGACGGCCGAAGGGCGGTCGATGGCCGTCGAGCAGTTCAAGAAGATGGCCGAGGCCGCTGATTTTGCGCACGAGTTGGCCGATGCGCTCGAGATGGTCATGACTGTCTTTGAGCGCTCGACGCCGACGGCGGGCAACTGGATGGAAGTTCAGCACGCCAAGAAGCTGCTGAATCGCCTCCCTACCCGCGAGATCTCGCAGGAAGACTAACCCGATAATGCCGTACTTACGTATGTAAATACGGCATTATGTAGCTCGCACGAGGGAGTCATGGAACGCGAATACCGGGTTTTCTATCGGACCCCGCAATCGTTCGACGAAAAGGCGCATACCGTTCGACTCGCTATAGGAGACGGCGCCGACGAGAACACCGTCGAGTTGTTGCTGCTTGCTCAGGCGAAGCATGAGATTGCTGCGAAGGTCGGCCGACCGCCGGACCAGGTGCATATCAACGGCTTCAGTTTGCTTTCGGACTGCCATTAAGGCATAATTACGTAATTACATACGCATGTATGTACGGATAAGGAGAAACCCATGAAATACGCGGTTGTGAATACCAAGGGTGGCGTAGGCAAAACGACGACGGCTGTTCACCTGGCGACGCATCTCGCCAGTTCGGAGCCTACCCTACTGATCGACGGCGACCCGCAGGAGACGGCGGCAACATGGGCGGCATGGCGACGTGACAGCGAGGCGGTGAAAGGCAAGCCGTCGCCGACGACGACATGCCTGCGCGGCAAGGCCATTTTCGATGAGGGCAAGCAACTGTCGAAGGGGTTCGCACACACGGTCGTGGACGCCGGCGGTCGCGACGCGCCGGGGCTCCGCAATGCGCTGCTGCTGGCCGATTTGGCGATCGTCCCGGTCGGCGCGTCCGGCTTCGACGCGGCTGCGATGACGGATCTACTCGAGGTCGTCGACTTGGCCAAGGATTACAACCCCGAGCTGCGCGTGAAGATCCTGCTTACGCGCATCGATCCCCGGACCAAGGACGGGAAGGAAATGCTCGAATTTCTGCAGGAAAACAAACTCGACGTGCTCAATGCCCGCGTGTGTGAGCGCGTGGCGTTCCGCCGCGCTACCAGCGAGGGCTGCACGGTTGAGGAAATTGGCAAGGATAGCCAAGCCGTGGCCGAAATGGTCGCGTTCTACCAAGAGGTGAAAGCATGAAGAGAAAGCCTTCTCTAGAGGAATTCCGTGGCGGCGGCAGCGAAGGTGCGGTCGAATCTCAATCGACGGCGCCGGGCACTGCCGCGGCTACGGTCCCGGCAGTGCCCGAGCGGACCAACAAGACCATTCGTATCCGCAAGACCTTCGAGACGAAGCTGAAGGAGGATGCGTTTCACCGCACGCAAGCAGAGGGTCGTCGGGTCACGGAATCCGACATCATCGACGAGGCACTCGAGTTCTATTGGACACACAAGAAGTAATTACGTATGTACGCACGCATGTACATACGTAATTTGAACCGAATAGGGCGAACGGGGTGGAGAAGAATATTGCCTTTGGCTCGCTGTCGATCATCTCGATGATTGGAGCCGTTTCGCCTGCGGAATCGGACCATGCAGACACGTATGAACCGCCGATCCGGTGGAGGGTAGAGAAGGCGCGGTGTACGTAATTACGTATGTACCCGGACATTCAGTAAAGGCCGCCCACGGGCGGCTTTTTCATACCTACGGGCAGCAGAGCGGGGCAGGGCCGCCGGCGGCGGCCACACCCACCCATCCCCCGCCTTCCCGCCCTGCGGGAAGGAGCGAGTCGCCCTCTGTCGTCAAGGGTGCGGGGGAGATGAACCTTTCCCCCACACCCTCGACTGGAGGGTCTATCCCGGCACGCCAGCCCGTCAAGGGCCGCTGCGCTGTCGTCCTCACCCGTTCGGTGCTCGACCTGGCCTGCGGCCAGCTCTGCGCTCCGCTGCGGCTTCCGGGCGTCCCCTTGACCGCCTGACATGCCGAACCCCCAGCCAAATATTTACGCAATTACGTATTTACGTATGTACGTAAGCAGACTATAATAGATCCCATGCAGTGACGGCCACGCCTCACCGCATCCCGGCCGGAACCACTGGCGGCTACCAGTCCCCGGCCTACCTCCCAACCGTCTAGGAGCAACACATGCAAACCGAGATCAGGAAGTTCAAGCGCCACATTACCGGCGAGGAACTCATTGCCGCCTGCGATCGCGAGGGCTTTCCGTGTCAGTCGCGCAAGTACCTCGAAGAGGGAAGCGATCACATCCGCTTTGGCTTCGAGCACGGCGGCGTCTACGTGACCGCCCTCTACAACACGGTGAGTGGTCGCGCATTCGGCGAATACGAGCTGCCCAAGCGTACACGCCCGCTTGGCGACAAGGGTGTCGAGTTCAGCACCGACGACAAACTGGACGGGACGCCTTGGTTCGACGCGCTGCTGTCGTTCCTCTATGTCGCCTGATCAACGACTACTGCTACAGGAGGAAGACATGGCTGAACGCCACTTTCGCAAGAACAGCACAACGTTCAATTGCCGTTCGTGCGGCCGACTTACGCGCGATATCGCGGGAACGAATCAGCAATTGTGCCCGCAGTGCGACGCATGGACCATGATCGAGAACTCGATTCTCGACGAAGACCTCGCCGGCCCCGACCTGGCCGAAGCCGAAGCTCGCATCGCCAAACTGAAGGCCGAAGCCGTGGCCAAGGGCGGGCGGTTCAACTGACTAACCGCTCCCGCTACGGTTGGCAGGTGGCTCAGACAATATGGAGAGGGGCGATATGAAAACGGCTTACGAACTGCTGCTCGACGCGCCTGACGCACAAGTGAAGCGTTGTCAGCTCGCATGGAAAGCCATTGCGGCCGGCGACTGGCAAGACGCAGCTCATTTCTTGCGCAACGCGGCGGGGGAAGAGGGGGCAACGCCGTGGGCCGCTGAGGCGCGAGCCCTCGCAGACGCGTGTCAGGGTAAGGCGAACCCGAATTTTGACCTCAATACCTTGCGCCGCGCAACGGACAAGTAGGGGATCTACGCCGGAACCCCAGAAAATTCCGTCGTTCCACATTGTGAACATTAATCGGCTTATTCCAGCCGAAGAATGTTGGAGCGACGTCCGGTGAGTGACATGACGGTCTCGGTCACACGGACCATCAGGACCGTTACGCGGGGCCCAGTTCGATTACATTGTGGGACAGGTCGAGACAATCTTCGCAGTCCCGGCAAACCCAGTGCAGCATCGGCCCGACCGGATCTGGATGGTCGCTGAACGTTGTCAGCGCCGCGTCGTACTGAGCATCGGACGTGCTCGAGCGCAGTATCCGCTCGAGATTAGACTCGATGCTGTCCAGGCTGCATTCACCGATGCCGGACTTGAACACCGTCACACCGCCTGACGGGTTGACCGCGAAGAAGAAAAACGCCTTCGTGTCGACCATGTGCGACAGGATTGTCCTGGCGATGAAGTTGCTCGGATTGATCAGCGCATTGAAGATGCGGTAGCCGTAAAACTCTAAGCCGAAGTGTACGACCTCGAAGTCGTCGGTGCCGCGTATCGAGTGGCCAAAGTTGAAACCGCTGCGTGTTACGTCGTTCGGAATGTCATCCACCGGCCGCAGTGCCAGGCAAGCATAGTGCGTCTGGCCCTCGGCCACGAGTCCCATCGCAAAGCAGGGCGCGCGCTCGGCCAGCAAGGCCTCGACAAAATTCCGGTTCATGCGGAGCGTTGGCAGCATCGGGCATCCTTCATCGTGAATCAAATCAACATTTGCCGACCTGGCTGTGCGGTGCGTCGACGTCGAACATCAAAGGCTATACATCGTCGAGCTCGAACAGCGCGCGATCGGCGGGCCGCGACAGATAATCGTCCATCATCGCGCGGAAATCGGCTTCATCCCACTCGCCGCGATCGACACGCCGCAGCAACGCCTCGCCGGCCAGCATGATCTTTCGCTCGCGATCCGCGCGCGTTTGCTTGACCTGCTGGCGCTGCGCCTTAGCTGCCGCTTTGCGGGCTGTTTTCAGCTCCTGCAGCTTTTCGTCTGTCGCATCGAGACGACGTTTCAGCATGTTCATTCTGGCGTCCTGTTCGAAGAAGCGGTTTGCGCGGGAAACCGGCGCGCCGGCGTGCGCCGGTTCGTTACATTCGCGCCGTACTGTCGCGCCCAGGTGCGTACCGAGGGAGCGATATCGACTAACGTCGGCGGCATGTTCGGCAACACATCCATCGTCCAGCCACCCAGCCGCTTTGGCGCAATATACGCCGGTCGCCAGCTGCCGTCGGCCAGGATATCGATCACGAACAGCGACGTGCCGACGCTCAGTCGCCAGGTGTTGACCACGGCTGGGGGTAAAGGATTACCTGGTTGTGGCATCGTATTCCACCGTAACAGGAATAAGGGATTCCAAGCCAGAACCGCCGAAAATTCGATCACTCCAATTCGAGCCCTGCAATGAGCGCGTCCAGGTCGATTTTGTTGTCGCTTTGAAAAGTGTAGTGCCCGTTCAAAAGGATATGCCGCCAGGCTGCCGGTGATATCTGCGTAAGCCGCGCCAGCGCCTTGGCGTTGCCACTGGCCTCCCATTTCGTCAGTAGATGCGACAGAATCGCCGAGTTGTAAAAAATGATGACGTTGGCGATCAGCCGGGCGCACTGGTTGCTGATCTCGATTTCGATGTCGGTGCGGCCGGTCAATTCCTTCTTGCCGCCGACCTGGGCGATGGTCGAACGAAGCTGATGGTAAGACTCGAGGCGGTTTTGGGAGCGATGCACGTTTCGCTCGAGCTGCGGGTCGCGCAGGTAACGCAACGTGTAGATGGTACGAATGAGCTTATCGAACTCAAAAATCGCGCGACGTGTCGGGTTTTCCTGCGAGTACGTACATAGTTTGCGGATCAGCGAGCCCTGCGTGATCTCTTTGAGGCCCAGCGTGGCGACGATCTGATCGATATTTGTCTTCTCACTGGTGATGAGCTGCCGATCGATTTGTCCGATCGGCTGAATCAGGCATTTCTCGTACAGCGCCGGGTCGTCGATACAATACAATTCCTGCAACTGGTCATCGAGGTTTGTGAAGCGAGGCTCGAAGCGCAACCCGAACCAATACAGGATAGCGAAGTTGGCTTTGTTGATGCTGTGCATGTCGCCGGTGATCGCAGTCGGCACTATATCCGACGTGTTGCGATACCAGATGTCGAACACGTGATGCGCCTCGTACTCGTGCGCGCCGATTAGGTAGCCGTTCAACGGGACATGATTGCACAGCAGCGTGTAGGCGACGACGCCTTTGCCTCGTCCGAAGTATTTGCGCGAGTAACGCGCCTTCACGGTCGGTCGCTCGACGCCGAATTTCTGCCCATCGACGGCGCTGTACAGCGCATCGAGATCGAACGAGTAGTACGGGAAGATCGGCAGCGCGGCGATGGCGTTGCTGATGCAGTCGTTGGCCGCATGCAGCGTCGCCTGACGCAGATACTGCTGGTAGGTGCTATCCAGAACGTGGTACGGAATGTCGCTGGTGCGCGCCATGACATGGTTGCCATGGTTCATTGCCTGAGCGATGATAACCGCCATCAGGCTATCGGCGTCCGCTACCTTCTTCGCGTAGCGCGGCTGCAATGGCGTCAGCGCCGACAGGAACTGGCACTGGCCGTTGACGAAGCGGAACACGTCGGCAACATCGCAGAATGGCAGTTGCTCGTAGAATGCCTGCTCACGCACCTTCTGGTTCTCGGTTTTCGGTTTGCGCCAAATCAGCTTCTGCGTATCCTTGTCGTATTCCAGGTGCGTAAGCTTGCCCTGTTTCAGCTCTCGGTTGAAGGCCAGCCATTGTGCATGCAACTCGGCCGCTAACGCATCGAGTTGGGCATCGATTGGCTGCTGCAGGAACGGGATCTCCATCTGCGCCAGCGCGTCGGCCTTCTCGTTCATCGAAACAAGCTCGTCGGAGAAGTGACGATGTTGCAGACTGTCGTCGAGATAGATCTCTCCCGACTGGAAGCGCTTCCGGATCTGGCGGTACAACCAGAATTCGTAGCGATCGGCGTGCAAACCGGTCGGCTGACCATCAGCGCCGAAGATCAGCAGGTACGGTCGCAGGCGCTTCGGCAGCGTGGCCGCGGGACATTCGGCGAGCGGTCGTTGTGACAGGCGCTGCTGTTTGGCGAAGGCCCCCTTGACCCAAGCCAGCGCCGCGAGCCACGGGTTGTCTGGGGCGCTTCGCGAATCAGCGCCGGAATATTGACTTGAACACCGTCAGCCGCCTCCGCGTTCGCGGCAGAGGCGATCCGTTCGATGTCCTCGTCGCGTTCGTTCGCCAGCAAGACCTTGCCGGCCGCCGACCTGCAGACTGGACGCAGGACGCCTGGCGGAAACCACAGCGCGTTGGTCTTCAAGCTCGGCAACAGCGACAGGATGAAGCGCACGTGAATGCCTTGGCGCAGTCCGACCATGACGCCGGCCTTCGTGCGCATCGCGAGGGCCTTCATGTCGGTCACGAAACTGTTCTTCGCGAAGAACGCCTCGTGCTGCCAGGCGCCCAGCAGCATGACGCGCAGCGTGGGACGGAAGAGGTGGTCTTTCTCGGAGAACGTGAGGTAGCCCATCGTCTCCAGGCTGCCAACCAGCATCGAGGTGCTGGATTGGGGATAGTCCAGCGCCGCCGCAATCTCGGTGATGGTGGCGCCCTTCTGCCTCGCGGCGAAGTACTCGAGGATCTCGATCGCCCGGAATGCCGACTTGACCGGCTTGGGCGATGAATCAAGGGTTTCTTCGCGCTTCGTCATCACATTCATGATGCCACTGGAAGGTGCTCGCCCTACGCTCAGCGCACGGTCCGCAAACGAAGGAGAACTAGACCATGTATCCCAAGAATTTCTGGTACGTCGGGGCGATGAAGCACGAGGTGGGGCGGCAGCTGCTGGCGAGAACCCTGCTGGAACAGCCCGTCGTCTTCTTCCGTCGCAATGACGGCAGTGTCGCCGCGCTGGCCGATCGTTGCAGCCACCGTCGCGTCTCGCTTTCCCTGGGGCGCCTGATCGGCGACGAAGTCCAGTGCGGCTATCACGGGTTGACCTTTGCCGGCGACGGTTCGTGCACGAGCATTCCCGGTCAGTCTCGCGTCCCACCGAGCGCCTGCGTGCGCTCCTATCCGGTGGTCGAGCGCGACGGATTCGTCTGGATCTGGCCGGGCGATCCGGCGCTCGCAAACGAAACGCTGGTGCCCGACTACGCGGAGATCTGCAGCTCCGGACGCTACGTCGGGCGGCCCGCCGAAGCCCTGCTCGTCGAGGCGCCCTTTTTGTTCAACATCGAGAACGTGCTGGACCTGTCGCATGTGACCTACGCCCATCCAGAGACCGTCGGCACGCCCGAAGTGGCGCTCACGCGCCCGACCGTCGACGTCAGCGAAGCCAAGGTCCAGGTGACACGCAACTGGGACAAGGCGTCCACCGGACCCTCGTTCAAGAACCTGTTCGGATGGGACTTCGTCAAGAACAGCCAACGCATCAGCTTCTGGCCCGGCGCCAACATGCTGCTGGAGATCGAGGTCGAACCGGTCGGCAACAACGACCCGACGCAGATCAAGCGGCTTCGGGTGCCGGGGCCCTGTACCCCCTCCACATCGACCACGCATTTCAAGTTCTCCGCGCTCTATCGCGACTTCCTGCCGGACAACGAGGCGCTGACCGTCGGCATGTTCGAGCAGTTCCGCAAGACCGTGATGGAAGACAAGGTGCTCATGGAGAACCAGCAGAGAAACTGGGCACTCGACGGCGTGGAAGTCATTCGCAGGATCGAGCCGTCCAGCAGCGGCGGAATGATGGATATCGCGGTGGATCACGCGCCGCTCGCCGCACGCCGTTGGCTTCAGCGGCTGGCGATGGCGGAACGGAGTGCGCCAGAAATCAAGGCCCCAGGCGTGTTGCAAGGCTAGGGTGCCTTTCCGTTGGGCCCGCCTGAATGCGCGGCGATGGTGAAGGCGGGCCACTGCCATCCGTCGGGGAGCGAGATCCAGGCGACCCGAACGGCCAGGCCCACGCGCAATCGCGCGGGATCGCAGTCGACCAGCCAGCTGAGGATTCGCGCGCCTTCGACCAGGTCGATCCATGCGTGCATGCGGGGGGCGTCGGCCGCCGCAGGGGTGTTCATGCGATCGACGGTCCAGCTTGCCAACACCCCGTCGCCGCTGACCTCGCGCCACGCCAGACGACGGCGCCCGGTGTAGACGCTGCCAGGCCGCGGATAGGCCTGCCACCGTCCTGTTTGCGTGCAGAACTGGACCAGCAGCCGGCGCTCGCGCGTGGCCGCCCAGAACGCCGCGGTGTCCATGTAGTGGCCGATGGCCACAGTCGAAGTTCGAAGACCGCTCATCGGTCCAGCACGAGCGCGCTGCTCATCATCCAGGCCCGGCCATAGGCGAGGCCGCCGATGCCCGTGACCAGCGCATTGCGCGGATCTTCGACCTGGGTTGCGCCGCCTTCGCCGAAGAGCTGGCGCACCGCCTCCACCAGGCCCAGTCCGCCGGCAGCCAAGCCTGGTTGACCCGCGGAGAGTTGGCCCCCGCCCGTGTTCAGCGGCAAGCCGCCGCTGAATCTTAGATCGGTCTTCTCGATGAAGGCGGCGCCCTCGCCCCGGCCGCAAAACCCCATGTGCTCCAGCTGCATCAGGACGGCGATGGTGAAGTCGTCGTACAGCTGCAGCATGTCGATCTCCTGCACGGTCAGGCCGGCCTGGCGCAGCGCGCGCGGACCGGCCTGGACGAAGCCCGACGCGAGCAGGTCGGGCGGCTGTTCCTGCACATCGTGGTTCGTGCGTTCGGCGTAGCCGGCCAGCCGCGCGCATTTGGACAATCCCATCGCGGACGCCGTCTCGGCCCGCATCATCAGGACGCCGTTCGCGCCGTCGCAGAACATCACGCTGTCGAGCAGGCGCAGCGGATCGGAGACCTTGCGCGACTTCAGGTAGTCGTCGAGGGCAAGCGGTCTTCGCAGCTTTTCGCATGCGCGCTCGTTCTCCAACGCGTGCCCGCGCTGTGTGAGCACGATCTTCCCCAGCGCGGCATCGAGCGCACCGTAGCGCTGTTCATAGGCGTTGTGCAGCAGCGCAAAGAAGCCGGGCGGGCGCGTCATGCCGGTCGGCGCGATGAACTCGTCGTGGTAGCCGCGGAACTCGGCGGCAAAGTGGGTGCTGGGAGCGTCGGCGCCCAGCACGAGCGCCACCTTGCAGTGCCCGTCGCGCAGCGCCGAAGCCGTTGCGGCCACGGCGGACAACATCGCGCAGCCGCCCGTGGTGCCGGTCGCCAGCCAGTCGAGCGCCAGTCCCAGCGCGTCCGACATGAAGGCCGCATGGAAGGGATTGCTGCCCTCGCTCAGCGCGGCCGTGACCGCCAGCCCGTCGATATCGGCGGGCGCGATGCCGTACTTGCGTGCGAGCTCGTCCAGGACGTCCGCCGCCAGGTCGTAGGCACTTCGACCCGACCCGAAGACAACGGGTGTTTCGGCATAGCCGCCGATGACGATGTCGGATGCCGCCATCCGGCCTACGCTGCCGCCGACGATGGCGCGATGCTGTCGATGTACTGCTGCTTGAGCTTGCGGCGCGCAATCTTGCCGCTGTCTTCGCGCGGCAGCACCGGCATGCTCAGCAAGAACCTGGGGCAACGCAGGCCTCCCAGTCTGTTCTTGAGCGTGGCCCGCATCGTTTCGAGGTCGACGCGCGCGCCGGCGTGCGGCTCGACCACGAGGACCAGGACTTCGCCGAGGTCCCGGTCGGCGATGCCGAAAGCGACGCAATCGCGCACCTCCGGCAACTTCATCGCTTCCTCTTCGAGTTCCGCCGGAAGTATGTTCACGCCGCCGGAGATCACCATGTCCTTCTTGCGATCGCTGATCCACAGGAAGCCGTCCGCATCCAGATGCCCGACGTCGCCGAGCGTGATCCACTCGCCGCGTCGAAGCTCCGTCAATGCCTCGGGCCGATTGTGGTAGGTCACCAGATCGGCAACGTCGGCGTGAACGAGGATCTCGCCCTTGTCGCCGATGGGCACCGGATGTCCTTCGTCATCGACGATGGCGATGCGGACGCCCTCGGGCGCCTTGCCGACGGTGCCTGGGTGCGACAGCCATTCCTCGGACGTGCAGGTCGCGATCACGCCGATCTCGGTGCCGGCGTAGTACTCGATGATGACCGGGCCCCACCAGTCGATCATGGCCTGCTTGACATCGCGCGGGCACATGGCCGCCCCATGCGTCACGGCGCTCAGCGTCGACGTATCGAAAGCGGCTCTGCGCGCCGGCGGGAGGTCGAGCAGCCGGCTGAACATCGTGGGCACCACATGCATGTGGCTCAGGCGATGGCGCTCGACCAGGTCGAGAAGATCATCCGCGTCGAAGCGCGGCTGAAGCACCAGGACTTCGCCGAAGCGCAAGCTGTTGAGCGCATAGACATAGGGTGCCGAGTGGTAGAGCGGCCCCGTCAGCACGGCCCGGATCGGCCGAATCTCTTGCCCGTGCGCCAGACGAACCCTCAGGCCGAACTTCGCCGCGAGCTCGGGCGTGCCGTTGGCGCGCTGCACGCCCTTCGGGCGGCCCGTCGTGCCGGAGGTATAGAGCAGACTGGCCGGCGCCGCGACCGGCAAGGCCGTCGAAGGCTCCGATGCCTGGAGCCAGCCTTCATAGTCGACCGTGCCCGGGTTCGCCGTGCACGACGCATCGGACAGCCGATAGGCCTGCCGGATCTCGGGCGGCGACGCGGCTTCCAGCACCTTGCAGGCCTCGGGCACCGCGGATGCAACGCCCTTGAGCAGATCGGTGTGCGCGACGAGCACACGCGCTTTGCAGTCCTCGAGGATGAAGGCGATCTCGTCCCGGTTCGCATGCCAGTTCAAAGGCACCGCAACGATGCCGGCGCGGTTCGCGGCCAGCGTCATTTCGAGCACCGGAAAGTCATTGCGCATGAGGATGGCGACGACATCACCGGGCCTCAATCCCCATGCCGCCAGGCCGCCCGCCGCTCGAAGGACGCGCTGCGCCAAGGTGTCGCCGTCCAGGCTACGGCTGCCGCTGATCAGGGTTGCGTACATCTTGTGGGGCCTTCGCGAAAAGGGCGTGCGCCATGGCGTGCGCTAGACGACGGCATCGTCCAGGGTGGTCGCCCGGCGCAGCTCACGCCTGGCCGAGATGTCGTACCTGCGTCCGCGGTGAAGAACGCAGCGGTTGTCCCACATCACCAGATCTCCCACGTTCCAGCGATGCCGGTACACGAATTCCCGCTGTGTCGCGTGCTCGAGAAGCTCCGCAAGCAGCATCCGGCCTTCGGCCACCGGAAGGCCTTCGACGTGGCTCGCGTGCGCGCCGATGAAGAGAAACTTGCGCCCGGAGCCGGCGTGGGTTCGAACCAGCGGCCAGTTGACCGGCGGCATGGCATTGCGTTGCGCTTCCGAATAGTCGGTGTCGCCGAGCAGGAAGCGGGAGTTCAGTGCGTAGTGCTCGGCACGCAGCCCTTCCAACTCGGATTGGAGGTCCCGAGGCAGCGCGTCGTATGCCGCACGCATGTCGCAGAACTCGGTGTCGCCGCCCGACGGCGGAACCACCACCGCGGAGAGCATCGAGTAGCGGGCAGCAGGTTGCTGAAAGGAGCTGTCGCTGTGCCAGAGCTGGTTCGCGAAGTTCCCGACCACCTCGCGCGCATCGCGTTGCGCGACCTTGCCGTCGAGACTGACGTTCGAGATGTCCGCCAACTCCGCGTACTTGAATCTCGAAGGTCTTTGATTGACCTTGATGAAACCGCCTTCGAGTGGCCCGAAATTGCGCGCGAAGGCGATCTGCTGATCCTGACTCAGGGGCTGCCCCCGGAACACCAGCACCGACTTCTCGTCCATTAGCCGTTCGATCTCTCGGACCTCGGTCGAACCCAAGGCCTCTCGAAGGTCGATGTCTTCGACCCCTGCGGCGAAAAGAGGATGAAGGGGATTTGCGACGACGCTCACTTTTTTGCTCCTTTTCTAAGAGACTGTTTCAAAAAGACGGCTCAGCGCGCCTGAAGATGTTCCAGCAGACGAGAGAGCAGCCGAGTTTTATCATGGCGGTAGTCTAGAAATGCCGGGCCATATGGTCTAATACCTTCCATCAGCGCGAGCGATACGGGATCGGTATGGCTCTCCGGCAGCCGGAGCCAGCCACCAGGAGTGAAGAATGGAGTTTCGACAGCTTCGCTATTTCGTTGCTGCCGCGGAGGAGGGCAACGTCGGTGCCGCCGCGCGGCGGCTGCATATTTCCCAGCCCCCGGTCACGCGACAGATTCACGCGCTCGAACAGCATCTGGGCGTGTTGTTGTTCGAGCGCAGCGCGCGCGGCGTGCAGCTCACGCCCGCCGGGGCCGCGTTTCTCGAAGATGCACGGCGCATGCTCGAACTGGGTCGGACTTCCGTGGACCGGTCCCGCGCCGCCAGCCGGGGCGAGATCGGCCAACTCGATATCGGCTACCTCGGCACGGCGATCTACCAGACCGTCCCGGCATTGCTCCATGCGTTCACGCAGGCGGTCCCGGGGGCGACGCTGTCTCTGGCCCTGATGCCCAAGGTGCGGCAGATCGAGGCCCTGCGTGCCGGCACCATCCATCTCGGTGTCGGCCGCTTCTACCCCCAGGAGCCTGGAATCACGGTGGAGCACCTGCACTACGAACGGCTGTATATCGCAGCGGGTTCGAGCATTGCGCGCCAGCTGAGACAGGATCCGACGCTGCTGCGGCTCAAGAGCGAGTCCCTCGTTCTTTTCCCCAAGGAGGGGAGGCCGAGTTTCGCTGACGAAGTGATCGCCTTGATGCGCCGGGCCGGGGTCGAGCCGCGCGTGACGGCGATTGTCGAAGATGTCAACGCGGCCCTCGGGCTCGTCGCGGCCGGCGCCGGCGTCACGCTGGTCCCGGCCTCGGTGGCCGCGATTCGGCGGCCCTTCGTCCGGACGATGGAGATGGCCGATGCGAGCGCCAAGGTGCCGGTCAGCCTGACTTACCTGACCGACTCTCGCGTACCCGTGCTTCGCGCATTTCTCGATGTCGCAAGACGCGGGAAAGGACAGAAATAGCGCGGCTGGCTACGTGTACGATTTCGTGTTCGAACGCGAACTCCGTCAAGCAACTCGACCATCCATCGCCGCCGTCAGGCGCCAGCGCGAAGACGACTACCATCGAGATAGATCACCCGCCGCGTGGCGCCCGCAACGGGCCTCCTCGAAGGCGAATGCAACCCCGCTCCCCTCAGCACGGCACATGGCCACCCAAGATCGAACCCAGGCGGCACGCAAGAAGACATCGGGCCCGGCCGCGGCCAAACCCGCCAGCGAATCGACGCTGTACGTGCAATCGGTCGAGAAGGCGATGAAGGTGCTGATGGCCTTCGACGGCTCCAAGCGCCAGCTTTCGCTGTCCGAGATCTGCACGCTCACGCAGCTCGACCTGAGCGCCGGGCAGCGCTTCACTTTCACGCTCACGGCGCTCGGCTACCTCAACAAGGAATCGGAAAGCCGCAAGTACGAGCTCTCGCCGCGGCTGCTCGACTTCACCTACCATTACCTGGCGTCGAGCGACGTGGTGAACCGCGCCACGCCCTTTCTGCAGCAGCTCAGCCAGATGACGGAGGAGGTCTGCAACCTCACCGTGCTCGACGGGCCGGACATCGTCTTCGTGCAGCGCATCGTGAGCCGCAACGTGCTGCATCCCAACGTGATCGTCGGTACCCGCCTGCCGGCCTACTGCACCGCGCCGGGGCTGGCGCTGCTGTCGACGCTGCCCGAGGCCGAAGTCGATGCGCTGCTCGACGCCAGCACGCTGGTCAGGCACACGCCCAGGACCATCGTCGACCGCCGCAAGATCAAGGAGCGCGTGGCCGTCGCGCACGCGCGCGGCTTCGTGCGCACCGAGGACGAGTACTTTCTCTCCGACATCTCCACGGCCGCGCCGATCACCGATGCGCGCGGGCGCGGCATCGGCGCGATCAACGTCGCGGTGTCGCGTGCACGCTGGGAACCGGCGCGCGACGAGCAGCGCTTCGCCGACCTGGTGCGCAGCACGGCCTTCGCCGTGTCGGCGCCTCGGCGGCACGTCGCCTAGCAGCGAGGCCCGGGCGGGGCCTGCGATTCAGCGGCCCTTGAAATGCGGCGTGCGCTTCTCTGCGAAGGCCGCGCGTGCTTCGCGGAAGTCCTCGCTGTCGTCGGCCCGCGCCACCATGGCGTCGAGCTCGGCCCGCCGTTGCGCGACCTGGCCGGCGAGCACCGCATTCAACTGCGCCTTCGAACCGGCGATCGACAAGGGCGCGGCGGCGGTCATCGGTGCGCCGAAGCGCAAGGCCGCCTCGACGACATCGCCCTCGGCCACCGCGTCGGCGAAGCCGGTGCGGCCGATCTCGTCGATGCCGAACATCTGGCCGCTGTAGAGCCAGCGCCGCGCGTTGGAAGCGCCGATCAGCCAGGCCAGGCGCTGCAGCTGGATGGTCGGATAGACCAGGCCCAGCTTCGCGACCGGCACGCCGACGCGCGCCGTCGCGTCGGCCACGCGGAAGTCGCAGCACATGGCCAGGCTGCAGCCGCCGCCGGCACAGACGCCGCTGATGGCCGCGATCACCGGCAGCGGGGCGCTCTGTACCGCGGCATAGGCCTCCTGGATGCGCTGGCGGTAGACCTCGGCGTGCGCGGGATCGGCCTTGGCCGCCGCGAAGGCGACGATGTCGTCGCCGGCGCAGAAGTGGCCGCCGCTGCCGGTGAGCACCACGAGCCGGACCGAGCGGTCCTGCGCGAAGCGCTCGAAGGCGGCCTTCAGGTCGGTCCAGGCGTCGAAGTCGCAGGCATTGCGCCGCTGCGGGCGGTCGATGGTGACGATCGCGGTGCCGTCGCCGCGCTGATCGATGAGGATGTCCGGCCCGTCGAGCACGGTGAGGTTGCAGACCTCCTCCGTCATCTGGCTGAGCTGCTGCAGAAAGGGCGTGGCGCGGTTCACCACGTCGCTCGACGCCAGGTAATGGTAGGTGAAGTCGAGCAGCCGCGGCGAGAGCTCGTACTTGCGGCTTTCCGATTCCTTGTTGAGGTAGCCGAGCGCCGTGAGCGTGAAAGTGAAGCGCTGCCCGGCGCTCAGGTCGAGCTGCGTGAGCGTGCAGATCTCGGACAGCGAAAGCTGGCGCTTGGAGCCGTCGAAGGCCATCAGCACCTTCATCGCCTTCTCGACCGATTGCACGTACAGCGTCGATTCGCTGGCGGGTTTGGCCGCGGCCGGGCCCGATGTCTTCTTGCGTGCCGCCTGGGTTCGATCTTGGGTGGCCATGTGCCGTGCTGAGGGGAGCGGGGTTGCATTCGCCTTCGAGGAGGCCCGTTGCGGGCGCCACGCGGCGGGTGATCTATCTCGATGGTAGTCGTCTTCGCGCTGGCGCCTGACGGCGGCGATGGATGGTCGAGTTGCTTGACGGAGTTCGCGTTCGAACACGAAATCGTACACGTAGCCAGCCGCGCTATTTCTGTCCTTTCCCGCGTCTTGCGACATCGAGAAATGCGCGAAGCACGGGTACGCGAGAGTCGGTCAGGTAAGTCAGGCTGACCGGCACCTTGGCGCTCGCATCGGCCATCTCCATCGTCCGGACGAAGGGCCGCCGAATCGCGGCCACCGAGGCCGGGACCAGCGTGACGCCGGCGCCGGCCGCGACGAGCCCGAGGGCCGCGTTGACATCTTCGACCTCGGCTGCGATTTTTGGCTCCACTCCTTCCGTTCTAAATATGGAAACTACCTTGTCGGCGAAACTTGGTCGGTCGCCGCGTGGATAAAGAATGAGGGGCACATCGAGTAGGTCTACAACTGCACGGGCACGGGAAACGCGTGTGTCCCACGGATCGGCAGCGGCGACGTGAAGCGTCTCCGTCCCAATGTTCCAACTCGACACGCCTTCGGTCACCGGATAGAAGCGCCCGAATCCGATGTCCACCACCCCTGAAAGAAGAGACTCGAGCTGAGCTTCCTTGGTCATGTGAGACACGGCGACGGTGGCGTCGGGATACGTTGCGAGGAACGTTCTGACGAACGCCGGAACCGTCTCAAAGACAGGAGTCCCAAAGTAGACGAGCTTCAGCTCACCCGATTCGCCTCTAGCGGCAGCTTGCGATCGCCGCGAAGACCGCTGCACAAGCGCGAGCAACTGACGCGCGTCATCAAGAAACACCTTTCCGGCGGCGGTGAGTTCGACGCCCCGTGCCGTCCGCTCGAAAAGCTTTGCCCCAATATCGCGTTCCAAGGCCTGGATCTGACGAGTAAGCGGTGGCTGCGATATGTGCATCCTCTGTGCCGCTGTTCCGAAACCTCCCGCCTCCGCGACCGCGACGAAGTATTTCAACTGTCTTATTTCCATGTTCCGTCCCGTTGCGCTGCCTGTTACAAGGCGATTGTGAGCAAGCACCTGCGGTCTCGCAACTAGGGAAAGACATACCGAAACCGTATGGTCTAGGCGGAGAAAAGGTATTGGACGGTATGGGATTGCCGTCTCTATTATGACTGTGCGGGGCAATTGTCGCCCACGTGTTCATGTTTTCATGACGGAGGCAAAGTGAACAAAAGAGTCAAGGATGTTGTCGATGCGATCGTCGCGGCGGTACAGCGGGTGCTCGACCAGAAGGAGGTTACTGAGGCGGAATACCGAACTGCGGTTCATTACCTCATGCAAGTAGCCGAACAGCGTGAAACCGCTCTTCTTTGCGATGTTTTTTTCAATAGCACCGTGGCTGCGACGAAGGCTCGTATTAGCGAAGGTTCAACGCCTGCTATCGAGGGACCCTACTATCGCGACGACGCCCCTCTGGTCGATGACCGGCTCAAGACTTACGACACGGACGACCACAAGCCTTTGCTTATCCAGGGAACGGTCAAAGCGGTCGACGGGAGCGTTGTCGAGGACGTGACGATTGATGTCTGGCATTCGACGCCCGATGGGAAGTACAGCGGTTTCCATGACGACATCCCGACTGATTTTTATCGAGGGAAGCTCAGGGTGGGCACCGATGGCAGCTTCCGCGTGCGCACAACGATGCCGGTGCCGTATCAGATCCCGGATCAGGGTCCCACGGGCGCATTGCTCGAAACCATGGGTGGTCACTCGTGGCGTCCCGCTCATGTACATTTCAAGGTGAAGGCGCCGGGATATGAAACGTTGACCACGCAGTACTACTTCGAAGGTGGAGATTGGATCACGGACGACTGTTGCAACGGCGTCCAGTCTAGTCTGATTACTCCCGATATTGTGGAAGAGGGTGTCCGCCTGATGAACATCAACTTCGTTATCGAGCCCGCGCGTGCGCAGGCGGGGGCAAACCCGTGAAGATTGACGCGATTGAAGCAGTGATCGTGGATGTGCCGACCAAGCGGCCGATCCAGATGTCGATCACTACCGTGCACCAGCAGAGCTACGTTATCGTCCGGGTGTATTCGGAGGGGCTCGTTGGTGTCGGCGAGGGTGGAAGCGTTGGTGGTCCCGTCTGGAGCGCAGAGTGTGCGGAGACGATCAAGATCATCGTGGAACGGTATCTCGCGCCCCACCTCCTCGGAACTGATGCGTTCAACGTTTCAGGTGCACTGCAAACCATGGCGCGTGCCGTCACCGGAAACGCCTCTGCAAAGGCTGCGGTCGAGATGGCGTTACTGGATCTCAAAGCTCGAGCGTTAGGCGTATCGATCGCCGAGTTACTTGGCGGGCCGTTGCGCAGTGCGATTCCGATTGCCTGGACATTGGCGAGCGGAGATACGAAACGCGATCTCGATTCTGCCGTCGAGATGATTGAAAGACGACGACACAATCGCTTCAAAGTCAAGCTTGGCTTCCGGTCGCCCCAAGACGATCTCATCCATATGGAGGCTTTGTCAAATAGTCTCGGATCGAAGGCCTACCTTCGCGTTGACGTGAATCAGGCTTGGGACGAGCAAGTGGCGTCCGTCTACATTCCTGAACTGGAGGCGCTTGGCGTGGAACTCATCGAACAGCCGGTCGGCCGCGAAAATACGCAAGCGTTGAGGCGGCTCTCCGACAACAACCGCGTGGCCATCATGGCCGATGAGAGCCTGAGTACGTTGGCCTCGGCATTCGATCTCGCGCGCGACCGAAGTGTGGATGTCTTTTCGCTGAAGCTTTGCAACATGGGAGGGGTCTCGGCGACGCAAAAGATAGCAGCGGTCGCGGAAGCAAGCGGGATTGCATCGTATGGCGGAACAATGCTTGACTCGACGATCGGCACATCGGTTGCACTTCAGCTCTATTCTACGGTTCCATCGCTTCCGTTCGGTTGCGAACTGATCGGTCCCTTCGTGTTGGCAGACACGCTGAGCCACGAGCCACTCGAGATCCGGGATTACGAACTGCAGGTTCCCACTGGCGTAGGTCACGGCATGACGCTTGACGAGGACAAGGTGCGCCAATACGCACGCGTCAGCTAGGCAAAACGCGCAGCGCAGGCCGCGGCTGTGGATCGCCTCGAATGCAACTGCGCATGTGTAACTGGAGACTAAATATGTTATCAGACGGCGTTGAGATCACGTCGCGCTCGGGTGGTCGCTTTGGTGCCTACCTCGGAAAGCCGACGACGGACTCCGCACCCATCGTCGTGATCGCGCAGGAGATTTTCGGGATCACGCCTTTCATAAGAGAAACCGTGGAATGGCTCGTTGGTGCGGGCTTTGGTTGCGTGTGTCCGGATCTGTACTGGAGACAGGCGCCGAATATCGAGCTTGATGCAAACGTACCATCGGAACGGGAACAGGCGCTTGCGTTGTTTCGCGACTTTGACATGGAGGCAGGAGTCAATGACCTTTCATGCGCCATTGAATACGCTCGTGCGCTCCCTTTCTCGAACGGTCGTGTCGCTGTAGTCGGGTACTGCCTGGGAGGTGCGCTGGCGTTTGATGTGGCGGCGCGATCATTGGCCGATTGCTCAATCGGCTATTACGGCGTGGGACTTGAAAAAAAGGTCTCACTGGTGCCAGCTATTACACGACCGGCGATGTTCCACATGGGTACCAAAGATCACTATGTCACAGAAGAGGCCCGTAGCATTCTCGAAGAGCATTTCGGTCGAAACAAAAATCTGAGTCTGCACTGGTATCCAGTGGGGCATTCATTTGCACGGTCATCCAGCCCAAATTTCGATCAGGCGGCGACAACTGTGGCCAATGCTCGGACGCTCGAACTGCTTGCAATGTTGAAGGACCCTTCATGAAGAAGTTCACGCTTGACTACCTGAGCCCGAGGGTCGTCTTCGGGGCGGGCACTGCTTCTGCATTGCCAGATGAAATAGGACGCCTTGGCGCACGCCGGCCCTTGGTATTAAGCAGCCCGGAACAACGCGAGTTAGCGAAGGATATCGTCCGTCCGATAGGTGACAGGGTAGCTGGATATTTCGATGGCGCGACGATGCATGTTCCCGTCGACGTCATCCAGAAAGCCGAGCGGGCTTTTAACGATACTGACGCCGACTCAATCATCGCGATCGGGGGAGGATCGACCACCGGACTCGCAAAAATCCTTTCGATGAACCTTGACGTCCCAAGTCTGGTTATACCAACGACCTATGCCGGTAGTGAAATGACTACCATTTGGGGTGTCACGGAAGGCGGAATGAAGAGGACCGGCCGCGACCCCAAGGTGCTACCGAAGACCGTGATTTATGATCCATTGCTCACGGTCGATTTGCCGCTTGCTATCTCGGTGACGAGCGCCTTGAATGCGATCGCTCACGCCGCAGAAGGTCTGTACTCGGCCGACCTCAATCCCGTTCTCGAGACCATGTGTAAGCAGGGCATATGCGCCTTGTTCGATGCAATCCCGCGCCTGGTGGCAAAGCCGACTGACGCCGAAGCGCGTACGGATGCCCTTTTTGGGGCATGGATGTGTGGCACTGCACTGTGCCACTTGGGCATGGGGCTACATCACAAACTCTGCCACACGCTTGGGGGAACCCTTAATCTTCCCCACGCGGAGACACATGCAATCGTACTACCACACGCACTGGCATACAATCTGCCGTACGCCGCGCCAGCTGAGCGACTGCTTCAGGAAGTCGCCGGCAGTAGTGACGTCCCGAGCGCGCTATATGATCTCGCCAGAAATGCTGGAGCACCACTCAGTCTCGCCGAAATCGGTATGCGGCCTGAAGATATTCCGAGGGTACGCGACCTCGCGCTAAGGGACCAATATCCGAATCCGCGTCCGCTGGAATCGGACGCATTGGAAACATTGTTAGTCAATGCGTTTCGTGGGCGAAGACCGGATTTCAAATAATGTGACCTGCACTCCGCGTTTAGTACGGTAGCGGTGAAGAGCCCGTTCCAAAGTCGACATCGGGTCTTCAAGCTAAAGCGAAGCACATGAATTTGCATCCACTGTTCCTTGTGGAGCATCGCCAGCCTTCGCGCGAAAAAGGCCGACTGTACTGGAGGTGGCTCGGATTTTCTTTGCGCGAAGTGGCTCATTTTTACTTTGCGCGCAACAAAGGCTCTTCAGCCTTACTATTCATCGCGCGTTAAAGACGGTGAAGTTTAAAAAATCGACTTGGCCGAACGCGAGATGAACAATCCCTGTTTCTTCTCACAAAGAGAGAGACATAACAATTGACGGAGGAAGACATGGCATTGACGATCGAAACCGACGTGCTGGTCGTTGGCACCGGGCCGGCGGGCGCTTCGGCGGGGGCACTGCTTGCGCGATACGGTGTCAGGACGATGCTCATTAACAAGTACAACTGGACGGCTCCGACGCCGCGTGCCCACATCACCAACCAACGCACAATGGAGATCCTGCGTGATCTCGGTCTCGAAGCTGAAGCCCGCCTCTACGCCGCGCCGAATGACCTAATGGGCGAGAACACCATCTGCGCCTCGTTGGCCGGCGAGGAGTTCGGTCGGATTCGCACCTGGGGGACGGATGTTCGCCGGCGCGCCGATTACGACGAATGTTCGCCGACCTCCATGTGCGACCTGCCACAGAACTATCTCGAGCCGATTCTCGTCAAGTCGGCCGCACTCGACGGCTGCAAGGTGCGCTTCGACACAGAGTATCTTGGACACGAACAGGATGCTGACGGCGTGTCGTCGCGCTTGCGCGATCGTCTGAATGGCGAAGAGTTTACCGTCCGGTCGAAATATCTGATCGGCGCCGACGGCGCCAACAGCCGCGTCGTGTCAGACCTGGACCTGCCGCTCGAAGGTACCATGGGCAAGTCCGGTTCCATCAACTTGCTGTTCGAGGCTGATCTCGACCGCTACGTCGCGCATCGTCCATCGGTCCTTTACTGGGTCATCCAGCCCGGCTCCGATATCGGCGGTCTCGGCATCGGCGTGGTGCGCATGGTCCGGCCGTGGAACAAATGGCTGGCGATCTGGGGGTACGACGTCGAGCAGGGCCCGCCGGAGATCTCGGAATCCTTCGCCCGCCGCATCGTCCACAATCTGATCGGCGATGACAGCGTGCCGCTGAAAATTGAGGGCATCTCGACCTGGACGGTCAACGACATGTACGCGACCCGGTTGCAGCAAGGACGGGTCTTCTGCGCCGGCGACGCGGTCCACCGGCATCCGCCGACCAACGGACTCGGCTCAAACACCTCCATCCAGGACAGCTTCAATCTCGCCTGGAAGATCGCCATGGTGCTGAACGGCACGGCCGACGAGAGCCTGCTGGACACCTACACGATCGAGCGGGCGCCGATCGCGAAGCAGGTGGTCTGCAGGGCGAACAAGTCGCTTGAGGATTTCCCGCCGATCGCGATGGCTCTGGGGTTGCCGCAGGCCAAGAGCGCCGACGAGATGAAGAGCAACATGGCTCGCCGCAAGGAACCTGGGCCCGAGGCGCAAGCGCAGCGCACGCGGTTACGCGAGGCCATCGCCGGGACCAATTACGTTTACAACGCCCACGGCGTCGAAATGAATCAGCGTTACGACAGTCCCGCGATCGTGGCAGACAATTCGCCGGACGAAGTCTTCCGCGACGTCGAGCTCTATCACCAGGCGTCGACGCGGCCTGGAGCGCCCATGCCGCATGTCTGGGTCTATGCGAGTGGTGATGGACACCGTATCTCAACAAAGGATCTCTGCGGGAAGGGCAACTTCACTCTCTTTACCGGGATTGGCGGCGCAGCCTGGCAGGATGCCGCGGCGGCCGTGAGCCGGCAACTCGGGGTGGCAGTGACGGTGCGCATCATTGGGCCTGGCCAGGCCTACGAGGATCATTACGGCGACTTCGCGAGAATTTCCGAGATCATCGACACCGGCGCCATCCTGGTGCGGCCGGATTTCCACGTCGCCTATCGGGCGACGTCCTTGCCGGCCGATGCGGCAGGCGACCTCGTGTCCGCCATGAGGCGGATCCTCGGACGCCAGTCAGAGAGGTCGAGCGCGCTGCGCGTTACGTCTCGAGCTATATAAGGAGTGGCGTCGCGATCTATTCGAGGTGAGACGGAAGCGCTCACCTCGGGTTGCGGGAGGGGAAGCGTGATCTTGCGCAGCGTGAGATGGCGTGTGGCGACGCGGGAAGGTTGTCGCGCGATTAAGGCAAGGCGGTGCGCAACGACGTGACGTGTTTTCTGGAC
This sequence comes from Paraburkholderia hospita, assembly GCF_002902965.1. Classification (GTDB taxonomy): domain Bacteria; phylum Pseudomonadota; class Gammaproteobacteria; order Burkholderiales; family Burkholderiaceae; genus Paraburkholderia; species Paraburkholderia hospita. The sequence continues at coordinate 24,839 of NZ_CP026110.1, forward strand.
CGGACGTAACTGCAGATCATCTAATTTGGGAAGTTCGTACCGGTGTCGACCGCCTTGCTGATGATGCTATTAAGCACGTGAGCAGACGACGGGCCGGTGCAGCCAACGTTGAAAAAAGAGCGCTTGATTGCAATGTCGACGACACGATCTACATTACTGTCATTTGAATGACCGCTTGCTCGTGCGGATTCAACCGGTGGATGCAACAGTTTGCTGAAATCGTTCGGCGGGCGTTCCGTGGTTCAGGGTTTTCCTCGGTCGCCCATCCAGCCGCCTCGCCACGGTATTGAGTAGCCAATTGGTACACCGAAATGTAGGTGCCGTTGGGGATGTCTCGATAGCCCGTTCGCATTTTCATTCGACCCGCGCTGCCAAGGATGCTGGGGGTTCAGTAACTGCAGGCTGAACTGCGCCAGGTGAACCAAACGCTGATCGTCAAGCAAAATGAAATAACCCAGTTGAACAGAGAAAGCGCGCGGCTCGTCGCCGAAGCCGGCGTCGCGACAAGGCATCTACGCGAGCTGCAAGCGCACAGCAAGTAGTTACAGAATACGTTGAACCAGTCGCTCGCCGACCACGCACGCACCAAGGCCGAGCACGATGCGCTGCTAACACCGCGAGGACTGAGGCGACTGAACTGACGCGGCTGCGCGAAGCACGTGAATCGCTGACCGCCGATCTGACGAAGCTCACAGCGCAGTTCGACGAGCAGCAGTTGCTCGGGGACTATCGGATGCGTCTGGGCCTCACGGACGCGGCGGGATGAAAGCGCCAGATTCCGCATCAAAAGGATGGGGATCTACGCCGGAACCCCAGAAAATTCCGTCGTTCCACATTGTGAACATTAATCGGCTTATTCCAGCCGAAGAATGTTGGAGCGACGTCCGGTGAGTGACATGACGGTCTCGGTCACACGGACCATCAGGACCGTTACGCGGGGCCCAGTTCGATTACATTGTGGGACAGGTCGAGACAATCTTCGCAGTCCCGGCAAACCCAGTGCAGCATCGGCCCGACCGGATCTGGATGGTCGCTGAACGTTGTCAGCGCCGCGTCGTACTGAGCATCGGACGTGCTCGAGCGCAGTATCCGCTCGAGATTAGACTCGATGCTGTCCAGGCTGCATTCACCGATGCCGGACTTGAACACCGTCACACCGCCTGACGGGTTGACCGCGAAGAAGAAAAACGCCTTCGTGTCGACCATGTGCGACAGGATTGTCCTGGCGATGAAGTTGCTCGGATTGATCAGCGCATTGAAGATGCGGTAGCCGTAAAACTCTAAGCCGAAGTGTACGACCTCGAAGTCGTCGGTGCCGCGTATCGAGTGGCCAAAGTTGAAACCGCTGCGTGTTACGTCGTTCGGAATGTCATCCACCGGCCGCAGTGCCAGGCAAGCATAGTGCGTCTGGCCCTCGGCCACGAGTCCCATCGCAAAGCAGGGCGCGCGCTCGGCCAGCAAGGCCTCGACAAAATTCCGGTTCATGCGGAGCGTTGGCAGCATCGGGCATCCTTCATCGTGAATCAAATCAACATTTGCCGACCTGGCTGTGCGGTGCGTCGACGTCGAACATCAAAGGCTATACATCGTCGAGCTCGAACAGCGCGCGATCGGCGGGCCGCGACAGATAATCGTCCATCATCGCGCGGAAATCGGCTTCATCCCACTCGCCGCGATCGACACGCCGCAGCAACGCCTCGCCGGCCAGCATGATCTTTCGCTCGCGATCCGCGCGCGTTTGCTTGACCTGCTGGCGCTGCGCCTTAGCTGCCGCTTTGCGGGCTGTTTTCAGCTCCTGCAGCTTTTCGTCTGTCGCATCGAGACGACGTTTCAGCATGTTCATTCTGGCGTCCTGTTCGAAGAAGCGGTTTGCGCGGGAAACCGGCGCGCCGGCGTGCGCCGGTTCGTTACATTCGCGCCGTACTGTCGCGCCCAGGTGCGTACCTGACTCTTATACACAAGTGCGGCCGCCGCGTTTAATGACCAGCACAGTCGTGATGGCAAGGTCAGAATAGCGCTGAGGTCTGCCTCGTGAAGAAGGTGTTGCTGACTCATACCAGGCCTGAATCGCCCCATCATCCAGCCAGAAAGTGAGGGAGCCACGGTTGATGAGAGCTTTGTTGTAGGTGGACCAGTTGGTGATTTTGAACTTTTGCTTTGCCACGGAACGGTCTGCGTTGTCGGGAAGATGCGTGATCTGATCCTTCAACTCAGCAAAAGTTCGATTTATTCAACAAAGCCGCCGTCCCGTCAAGTCAGCGTAATGCTCTGCCAGTGTTACAACCAATTAACCAATTCTGATTAGAAAAACTCATCGAGCATCAAATGAAACTGCAATTTATTCATATCAGGATTATCAATACCATATTTTTGAAAAAGCCGTTTCTGTAATGAAGGAGAAAACTCACCGAGGCAGTTCCATAGGATGGCAAGATCCTGGTATCGGTCTGCGATTCCGACTCGTCCAACATCAATACAACCTATTAATTTCCCCTCGTCAAAAATAAGGTTATCAAGTGAGAAATCACCATGAGTGACGACTGAATCCGGTGAGAATGGCAAAAGCTTATGCATTTCTTTCCAGACTTGTTCAACAGGCCAGCCATTACGCTCGTCATCAAAATCACTCGCATCAACCAAACCGTTATTCATTCGTGATTGCGCCTGAGCGAGACGAAATACGCGATCGCTGTTAAAAGGACAATTACAAACAGGAATCGAATGCAACCGGCGCAGGAACACTGCCAGCGCATCAACAATATTTTCACCTGAATCAGGATATTCTTCTAATACCTGGAATGCTGTTTTCCCGGGGATCGCAGTGGTGAGTAACCATGCATCATCAGGAGTACGGATAAAATGCTTGATGGTCGGAAGAGGCATAAATTCCGTCAGCCAGTTTAGTCTGACCATCTCATCTGTAACATCATTGGCAACGCTACCTTTGCCATGTTTCAGAAACAACTCTGGCGCATCGGGCTTCCCATACAATCGATAGATTGTCGCACCTGATTGCCCGACATTATCGCGAGCCCATTTATACCCATATAAATCAGCATCCATGTTGGAATTTAATCGCGGCCTCGAGCAAGACGTTTCCCGTTGAATATGGCTCATAACACCCCTTGTATTACTGTTTATGTAAGCAGACAGTTTTATTGTTCATGATGATATATTTTTATCTTGTGCAATGTAACATCAGAGATTTTGAGACACAACGTGGCTTTGTTGAATAAATCGAACTTTTGCTGAGTTGAAGGATCAGATCACGCATCTTCCCGACAACGCAGACCGTTCCGTGGCAAAGCAAAAGTTCAAAATCACCAACTGGTCCACCTACAACAAAGCTCTCATCAACCGTGGCTCCCTCACTTTCTGGCTGGATGATGGGGCGATTCAGGCCTGGTATGAGTCAGCAACACCTTCTTCACGAGGCAGACCTCAGCGCTATTCTGACCTTGCCATCACGACTGTGCTGGTCATTAAACGCGGCGGCCGCGGCCTAGGCGGCCGAAGCTTGAAATAGTACATAATGGATTTCCTTACGCGAAATACGGGCAGACATGGCCTGCCCGGTTATTATTATTTTTGACACCAGACCAACTGGTAATGGTAGCGACCGGCGCTCAGCTGTAATTCCGCCGATACTGACGGGCTCCAGGAGTCGTCGCCACCAATCCCCATATGGAAACCGTCGATATTCAGCCATGTGCCTTCTTCCGCGTGCAGCAGATGGCGATGGCTGGTTTCCATCAGTTGCTGTTGACTGTAGCGGCTGATGTTGAACTGGAAGTCGCCGCGCCACTGGTGTGGGCCATAATTCAATTCGCGCGTCCCGCAGCGCAGACCGTTTTCGCTCGGGAAGACGTACGGGGTATACATGTCTGACAATGGCAGATCCCAGCGGTCAAAACAGGCGGCAGTAAGGCGGTCGGGATAGTTTTCTTGCGGCCCTAATCCGAGCCAGTTTACCCGCTCTGCTACCTGCGCCAGCTGGCAGTTCAGGCCAATCCGCGCCGGATGCGGTGTATCGCTCGCCACTTCAACATCAACGGTAATCGCCATTTGACCACTACCATCAATCCGGTAGGTTTTCCGGCTGATAAATAAGGTTTTCCCCTGATGCTGCCACGCGTGAGCGGTCGTAATCAGCACCGCATCAGCAAGTGTATCTGCCGTGCACTGCAACAACGCTGCTTCGGCCTGGTAATGGCCCGCCGCCTTCCAGCGTTCGACCCAGGCGTTAGGGTCAATGCGGGTCGCTTCACTTACGCCAATGTCGTTATCCAGCGGTGCACGGGTGAACTGATCGCGCAGCGGCGTCAGCAGTTGTTTTTTATCGCCAATCCACATCTGTGAAAGAAAGCCTGACTGGCGGTTAAATTGCCAACGCTTATTACCCAGCTCGATGCAAAAATCCATTTCGCTGGTGGTCAGATGCGGGATGGCGTGGGACGCGGCGGGGAGCGTCACACTGAGGTTTTCCGCCAGACGCCACTGCTGCCAGGCGCTGATGTGCCCGGCTTCTGACCATGCGGTCGCGTTCGGTTGCACTACGCGTACTGTGAGCCAGAGTTGCCCGGCGCTCTCCGGCTGCGGTAGTTCAGGCAGTTCAATCAACTGTTTACCTTGTGGAGCGACATCCAGAGGCACTTCACCGCTTGCCAGCGGCTTACCATCCAGCGCCACCATCCAGTGCAGGAGCTCGTTATCGCTATGACGGAACAGGTATTCGCTGGTCACTTCGATGGTTTGCCCGGATAAACGGAACTGGAAAAACTGCTGCTGGTGTTTTGCTTCCGTCAGCGCTGGATGCGGCGTGCGGTCGGCAAAGACCAGACCGTTCATACAGAACTGGCGATCGTTCGGCGTATCGCCAAAATCACCGCCGTAAGCCGACCACGGGTTGCCGTTTTCATCATATTTAATCAGCGACTGATCCACCCAGTCCCAGACGAAGCCGCCCTGTAAACGGGGATACTGACGAAACGCCTGCCAGTATTTAGCGAAACCGCCAAGACTGTTACCCATCGCGTGGGCGTATTCGCAAAGGATCAGCGGGCGCGTCTCTCCAGGTAGCGAAAGCCATTTTTTGATGGACCATTTCGGCACAGCCGGGAAGGGCTGGTCTTCATCCACGCGCGCGTACATCGGGCAAATAATATCGGTGGCCGTGGTGTCGGCTCCGCCGCCTTCATACTGCACCGGGCGGGAAGGATCGACAGATTTGATCCAGCGATACAGCGCGTCGTGATTAGCGCCGTGGCCTGATTCATTCCCCAGCGACCAGATGATCACACTCGGGTGATTACGATCGCGCTGCACCATTCGCGTTACGCGTTCGCTCATCGCCGGTAGCCAGCGCGGATCATCGGTCAGACGATTCATTGGCACCATGCCGTGGGTTTCAATATTGGCTTCATCCACCACATACAGGCCGTAGCGGTCGCACAGCGTGTACCACAGCGGATGGTTCGGATAATGCGAACAGCGCACGGCGTTAAAGTTGTTCTGCTTCATCAGCAGGATATCCTGCACCATCGTCTGCTCATCCATGACCTGACCATGCAGAGGATGATGCTCGTGACGGTTAACGCCTCGAATCAGCAACGGCTTGCCGTTCAGCAGCAGCAGACCATTTTCAATCCGCACCTCGCGGAAACCGACATCGCAGGCTTCTGCTTCAATCAGCGTGCCGTCGGCGGTGTGCAGTTCAACCACCGCACGATAGAGATTCGGGATTTCGGCGCTCCACAGTTTCGGGTTTTCGACGTTCAGACGTAGTGTGACGCGATCGGCATAACCACCACGCTCATCGATAATTTCACCGCCGAAAGGCGCGGTGCCGCTGGCGACCTGCGTTTCACCCTGCCATAAAGAAACTGTTACCCGTAGGTAGTCACGCAACTCGCCGCACATCTGAACTTCAGCCTCCAGTACAGCGCGGCTGAAATCATCATTAAAGCGAGTGGCAACATGGAAATCGCTGATTTGTGTAGTCGGTTTATGCAGCAACGAGACGTCACGGAAAATGCCGCTCATCCGCCACATATCCTGATCTTCCAGATAACTGCCGTCACTCCAGCGCAGCACCATCACCGCGAGGCGGTTTTCTCCGGCGCGTAAAAATGCGCTCAGGTCAAATTCAGACGGCAAACGACTGTCCTGGCCGTAACCGACCCAGCGCCCGTTGCACCACAGATGAAACGCCGAGTTAACGCCATCAAAAATAATTCGCGTCTGGCCTTCCTGTAGCCAGCTTTCATCAACATTAAATGTGAGCGAGTAACAACCCGTCGGATTCTCCGTGGGAACAAACGGCGGATTGACCGTAATGGGATAGGTCACGTTGGTGTAGATGGGCGCATCGTAACCGTGCATCTGCCAGTTTGAGGGGACGACGACAGTATCGGCCTCAGGAAGATCGCACTCCAGCCAGCTTTCCGGCACCGCTTCTGGTGCCGGAAACCAGGCAAAGCGCCATTCGCCATTCAGGCTGCGCAACTGTTGGGAAGGGCGATCGGTGCGGGCCTCTTCGCTATTACGCCAGCTGGCGAAAGGGGGATGTGCTGCAAGGCGATTAAGTTGGGTAACGCCAGGGTTTTCCCAGTCACGACGTTGTAAAACGACGGCCAGTGAATCCGTAATCATGGTCATAGCTGTTTCCTGTGTGATAAAGAAAGTTAAAATGCCGCCAGCGGAACTGGCGGCTGTGGGATTAACTGCGCGTCGCCGCTTTCATCGGTTGTACAAAAACTTTCAGTGCCGCCAGCATTTTCTCTGGCTCATTAATATGTTGCTCGATGATTTTAACAATGGCCGAACCAGAAATCGCGCCCGCAGCTCCTGCATCAATCGCTGCTTTTACCTGATCCGGGGCGGATGCGTCCGGCGTAGAGGATCCCCGGGAATTCGGCCTAGGCGGCCAGATCTGATCAAGAGACAGGGTGCGTACCGAGGGAGCGATATCGACTAACGTCGGCGGCATGTTCGGCAACACATCCATCGTCCAGCCACCCAGCCGCTTTGGCGCAATATACGCCGGTCGCCAGCTGCCGTCGGCCAGGATATCGATCACGAACAGCGACGTGCCGACGCTCAGTCGCCAGGTGTTGACCACGGCTGGGGGTAAAGGATTACCTGGTTGTGGCATCGTATTCCACCGTAACAGGAATAAGGGATTCCAAGCCAGAACCGCCGAAAATTCGATCACTCCAATTCGAGCCCTGCAATGAGCGCGTCCAGGTCGATTTTGTTGTCGCTTTGAAAAGTGTAGTGCCCGTTCAAAAGGATATGCCGCCAGGCTGCCGGTGATATCTGCGTAAGCCGCGCCAGCGCCTTGGCGTTGCCACTGGCCTCCCATTTCGTCAGTAGATGCGACAGAATCGCCGAGTTGTAAAAAATGATGACGTTGGCGATCAGCCGGGCGCACTGGTTGCTGATCTCGATTTCGATGTCGGTGCGGCCGGTCAATTCCTTCTTGCCGCCGACCTGGGCGATGGTCGAACGAAGCTGATGGTAAGACTCGAGGCGGTTTTGGGAGCGATGCACGTTTCGCTCGAGCTGCGGGTCGCGCAGGTAACGCAACGTGTAGATGGTACGAATGAGCTTATCGAACTCAAAAATCGCGCGACGTGTCGGGTTTTCCTGCGAGTACGTACATAGTTTGCGGATCAGCGAGCCCTGCGTGATCTCTTTGAGGCCCAGCGTGGCGACGATCTGATCGATATTTGTCTTCTCACTGGTGATGAGCTGCCGATCGATTTGTCCGATCGGCTGAATCAGGCATTTCTCGTACAGCGCCGGGTCGTCGATACAATACAATTCCTGCAACTGGTCATCGAGGTTTGTGAAGCGAGGCTCGAAGCGCAACCCGAACCAATACAGGATAGCGAAGTTGGCTTTGTTGATGCTGTGCATGTCGCCGGTGATCGCAGTCGGCACTATATCCGACGTGTTGCGATACCAGATGTCGAACACGTGATGCGCCTCGTACTCGTGCGCGCCGATTAGGTAGCCGTTCAACGGGACATGATTGCACAGCAGCGTGTAGGCGACGACGCCTTTGCCTCGTCCGAAGTATTTGCGCGAGTAACGCGCCTTCACGGTCGGTCGCTCGACGCCGAATTTCTGCCCATCGACGGCGCTGTACAGCGCATCGAGATCGAACGAGTAGTACGGGAAGATCGGCAGCGCGGCGATGGCGTTGCTGATGCAGTCGTTGGCCGCATGCAGCGTCGCCTGACGCAGATACTGCTGGTAGGTGCTATCCAGAACGTGGTACGGAATGTCGCTGGTGCGCGCCATGACATGGTTGCCATGGTTCATTGCCTGAGCGATGATAACCGCCATCAGGCTATCGGCGTCCGCTACCTTCTTCGCGTAGCGCGGCTGCAATGGCGTCAGCGCCGACAGGAACTGGCACTGGCCGTTGACGAAGCGGAACACGTCGGCAACATCGCAGAATGGCAGTTGCTCGTAGAATGCCTGCTCACGCACCTTCTGGTTCTCGGTTTTCGGTTTGCGCCAAATCAGCTTCTGCGTATCCTTGTCGTATTCCAGGTGCGTAAGCTTGCCCTGTTTCAGCTCTCGGTTGAAGGCCAGCCATTGTGCATGCAACTCGGCCGCTAACGCATCGAGTTGGGCATCGATTGGCTGCTGCAGGAACGGGATCTCCATCTGCGCCAGCGCGTCGGCCTTCTCGTTCATCGAAACAAGCTCGTCGGAGAAGTGACGATGTTGCAGACTGTCGTCGAGATAGATCTCTCCCGACTGGAAGCGCTTCCGGATCTGGCGGTACAACCAGAATTCGTAGCGATCGGCGTGCAAACCGGTCGGCTGACCATCAGCGCCGAAGATCAGCAGGTACGGTCGCAGGCGCTTCGGCAGCGTGGCCGCGGGACATTCGGCGAGCGGTCGTTGTGACAGGCGCTGCTGTTTGGCGAAGGCCCCCTTGACCCAAGCCAGCGCCGCGAGCCACGGGTTGTCTGGGGAGGTGCCGACGAAGTCGAGCTCGACGTACAAGGGGCGCAGGTGACGGCGAATACGTTTGGCTAGGCCGTCCACCGCCAACCAGTGTAGTGCCAGTTGACTCAGCGGCTTGACCGTCATGCGTTGCGCCGTGTTTTGTAGCACATCTTTGGCCATGATTTTATAGGCGCGCTGACGCACCTCGCCGAACGGCGTCGGATCGGCTACGCTGTCGTCCACATAGAGCGACAACAGGCGGCCGATCTGCGGCGTTTCCCGATGGCGTTTTACTTGCTCGGCGATGAGTGACTGTTTCGCGCCCGCGCTGCTTTCTTCCTCGAGCTGCTTCATGTGGAAGGCCATCGCATCGACCAGGTTGTCGGTGAGCTGTCGGAAGCGCACCCAGGCGTAACACAGCAGGTAGAGCTGCGCCTGATCCGCCTTCAGGTTGCGCAGGTCGTGGACGGTATAGAAGTTCGCCAGGCTTGCGTAGTACAGCACGTTCTGCTGCGAGATATCCAGCCGGGGCAGCAGCGTCCTGGCGATTTCGTGCAACGGCTGCAGCGTGCCGCGCTTTTCGCGTTCGCGGACCATCTGACGCCAGCCGAAATTCTTGGCATCCTGTTTCAGCGCCGCCAGTTTCGACAGAGTATCATCGCGCACCAGAAGTTGGTCTAGCGCGGTTTGGGTCAATTCGTCCAATACGCCGGTGAGCAGGTCGCCCAGCCGCCGACGTTCGACGGACAGGGCTTCGCTGACTAGCTCTTGCAAGGTCGTGTAGCCGGGCCGGATCATCTTGTGCTCATTGAGCCACACGATGAGCTCGGCGGCGACGAATCCCGGTGTCACGTCGCGACGTACGATCTGCGCGGCCTGCTGCATGAGTTGCGGCAGGAAGGCGGCCACCCACGGTCGATAGCCGTACAGTTCAGCGATCTGTTCGCGCTGGGCGTAGTACTCGTGCCGGGTGATCGGCTTGCGTTCGAACGGCTCGCCGTGGAAATAGCGGCTCAACACGAAATCGTAATCGTCCTCAACCTCGTCCCAATCGAAGCGGAAGAAGGCGTGCTTGGACTTGAAGTAGCCAATCTGCAAGATGCAATAGACCTGCGCGGGTATGGAGGGCCGGCTACTGGCGAGCGCCAGTTCGGATTCGGTCAATGCCAGGTATTCCAGCCGCTGCGCATCGTCGAAATCAGGCAGGCCATACAGGGCTTCCTGTTCGGCGTCGGAAAAGACGCTGAGCAGCTTATTCTTGTTGATCATCGACCATCCTCTCCACGCAACGTCAGATCCTTCAATTTTGTGATATCACGACATGGGGTACGACAGAAATATTGAACTCCCGCATTCTACAGAGATAAGCTTTATTATCTCTGTGGCATTGTTTCCATATTAAACTCGATGACATGAAAACGCGCCCCACGAGCCCGTCCGCCGCCGACATCCCGACCGACTTTCCTGATGCTGATGCACTGGCAGCGCTGCGTGCCTGGTACGAGGGCGCATCCTCGCGTGAGGCGGCACACCGGTACATGCAAGATCGGCTCAGCCACAGCCAGTCAGCCCGCGGCGTCATCGGCCAGATCCGCCGGCAACTGGCACTTTATGCCCGTAACCGACAGCGGGCAGATCTGGCCACGCTGTTCGAATGCCCGGCCCAAAAGCGTATGCATCATGCGCGCGCCACCACGCAGGCTGTCGAGCTACTGCGCATCATGCCTGCGCCAGCTCCGCAGATCGGCGACGACATTGCGCACTGGCTGCCGAATCGCGCTGCCCGCACCCTGCACGCGGCCGGCATCCGGACCCTGGCCGATCTCACGGTACGGATTCCGCGTCGCCGGCAGTGGTGGACCGTCATTCCGGGTCTCGGGCCGGCCAGTGCAAGAAGGATCGAGGCCTTCTTTGCCGCGTACCCGGCGCTCACGGAGCGGGCCCGCGCACTGATCATCGCGGATCGGCAGTCAGTCGTGACGCCTTGGGAGCAACTACGGCTACCGCACGAGATCGACGGATCCGCCGGCGCCTTCCGCGCACCGGTGTCGGCCTGCATCCTCGGCGTCGACAACGATTACGACGCTATCCAGGCATGGCTCGCGTTGCACGAATCCCCGGCCACGCAGCGGGCCTACCGCAAGGAAGCCGAACGGCTGATTCTCTGGGGCATCGTTGCTCGCGGCAAGGCGCTGTCTTCGCTGACCACCCGGGATGCCACCGACTACAGGGCGTTTCTGCGCAGACCTACACCGCGAGAACGCTGGGTCGGGCCACCGCGGCCGCGCACATCAACGGACTGGCGCCCGTTTGTCGACAACCTCTCGGCCCGTTCGATTGCGCATGCGCTTGCCGTGCTCAGCGCCATGTTCCGCTGGCTGGTCGAGCAGCGCTACGTCGTGGCCAACCCATTCTCCGGCATCAAGGTACGCGGCAGCAAGCGCGCCATGGCTCTTGAAACCTCGCACGCTTTCACCGAAGGAGAATGGATGCTGACGCGCACCATCGCCAACGGGCTCGAGTGGTCGTACGGCTGGCAGGCGCCCGCTGCGCAACGGTTGCGGTTCATGCTGGATTTCGGCTACGCAACGGGACTGCGGATCAGCGAACTGGCTGACGCCACACTGCGCAGCATCGAAGTCGACGCAGCCGGTGATCACTGGCTGCACGTGGTCGGCAAGGGCGGCAAGCCAGCCCGCGTTACCCTGACACCCCTAGCGCGCACAGCGCTGGACCGATATCTGCAGGAGCGGGGGCTTCCTGTCAGCCGTGCTCACTGGAATCCGACCACGTCCCTGATTGGCAGCCTTGACGACGCCGATGCCGGCATCAAGCCCTTGCGGCTGTGGGAAGTCATGCGCCGGTTTTTTCGGCTCGTCGCGCAGATTATCAAGAACGACCATCCGGTGCTGGCTGAAAAGCTGCATCGGGCCTCTCCGCACTGGATGCGGCACACCCATGCGACCCACGCGATCGCCAGAGGGGTTGAGCTGAGCGCCGTACGAGATAACCTGCGTCACGCGTCGATTTCGACCACGTCGATTTACTTGCATACCGACGATGTAAAGCGGGCACGGCAGTTCGGGCAGGCATTTACCGACTGAGTTACTCGCTCGGCACGTCAGGCAACAAACCGATTGACGTTCACAATGTGGAATGACGGAATTTTCTGGGGTTCCGGCGTAGAACCCCAAGTACCTTGAGTTTCGCCGCGCCGAGTACAACCACAATGGCGCAATCCATCAGGTTGCGCTGTACTTCCGCGACGAGCTCGGCCTGAACCTAGTCGACGCGACGCAACTGGCACGTGACGCGGCCGAAGACGCCTAAGCCGCCGCCGGCGGCCGCACCTACCCATCCCCCGCCTTCCCGCCCTGCGGGAAGGAGCGAGTCGCCCTCTGTCGTCAAGGGTGCGGGGGAGATAAAACCACCCCCACACCCTCGACTGGAGCGTCTATCCCGGCACGCCAGCCCGTCAAGGGCCGCTGCGCTGCCGTCCTCACCCGTTCGGTGCTCGACCTGGCCTGCGGCCAGCTCTGCGCTCCGCTGCGGCTTCCGGGCGCCCCCTTGACCATCTGCCATGCCTCAACACCCATCCAAATATTTACGCAATTACGTATTTACGTATGTACGTATGTAAGCTATACTAGGTCCATGCTGTAGAGCCAACCGGAAGGAGAGCGACGATGCAAGTACGAACCCTCGCGCAAGCGATCGCATTCGGAGAAGTGGCCGCGGAATACCAGCAGTTGCGCCGCGAGTATCCGACGATTCGCGCACTGACGATCAAGCGCTATATCCACGACGATGAAGGGCTCACGCTAGAGCAGTTCGAGTGCGCCACGGAACGCGGCCACAAGTGGAGTTACAGCGGGTCGGCCTACGGCGGCGACGACGACAGCTATTTCGGCGAGGGTCAGTGCTATTGCTGCCACTGCGGAGCCGACGGCGACGCCTGACATTGTTCGCTGGGAGTCGGCGGCTACCGGCTTCCAGCGGGATCTTCCACATCCGTCTAGGAGCATTCATGGTTACGATCACACGAGCCGAGTATGACCGCGTTCACGCCGATTTCCGAGGCGTCTGGACGACTGAGCGCACCGACATTCCCGGCTGGGAGAGCATCCGTCATCAGTATCTCGGCAAGCGCACGCTCGTTCGCGACAACGCGTTGCTGATCGAGGGCTTGTCGCTGACGATTGTGGAAGAGGGCGCGGCACAATGAGAGCGATCGACCTGTTCTCCGGCGCCGGCGGTTTCACTGAGGGCGCGATCATGGCCGGTTGCAGTGTCGTATGGGCAGGCAATCATTGGCCGCTGGCGTGCGAATATCACGCACGTAACCATCCCGAAACCGAGCACGCCTGTCAGGATCTGCAGCAGGCGGACTGGCGCACGGTGCCGACGCACGACCTGATGCTCGCAGCTCCCGCCTGTCAGGGGCACAGCCCAGCTCGAGGGAAGGAAAAGCCGCATCACGATGCACTGCGGTCGACGGCATGGGCCGTCGTCGCTTGCGCCGAATATCACCGCTCCCCCTTCATTGTCGTGGAAAACGTTCCCGCCTTTGAGCGCTGGGCGCTCTATCCAGCGTGGCGTGATGCGATGCGCCTGCTCGGCTACGCGATCGCGCCGTACATCATCGATGCGGCGGACCACGGCGTTCCGCAGCACCGCAAAAGGCTGTTCCTGGTCTGCACCAGGTCGGCCGCACCGATCGGCCTCGACCTTTCCCTGCGGGACCACAAGCCCATTCGCGACGTCATCGAGTGGGATGCGCCGGGCTGGAGCAGGATCGACAAGCCGGGGCGCAGCGCTAACACACTGGCCCGGATCGCAGCCGGACGCCGCGCCTTCGGCGACCGCTTCGTCGCGCCGTACTACGGCAACGGTTCCGGCCTTACCGGCCGCTCAATCGACCGCCCGATCGGCACGATAACCACGGTAGACCGCTGGGCCATCATCGACGGCGACCGTATGCGGATGCTCCACCCGAGGGAAGCGAAACGCGCGTGCGGATTTCGGCCGACGTTCGCCTTGCCGTTGAACCGGCGCAGCGCCATGCACCTGCTGGGCAACGCCGTCATGCCTCCGGCCGCCGCCGACCTTCTGCGCGCGCTTCGCCGAGCCGCATGAATTCATGTACACATTTTTCGTTCATTGAGTAGTAATAATAGTAGTGTTATTATTATTCCTACCACTAAACCGACGCGGACCCCGTGAGGCACGTATGAATCAGGAACTGAAAGACCGCATTTTCGCTGCCGCCGACGATCTGTACGCCGAAAACGGCGAGTTTCCGAACGTCGACGCAGTGCGTCAGCGCGCGCGCGCCGGCATGAACTATGTGGTCGAGGCATTGAAGGAGTGGCGGCAGAAGCAGCGGATGCTCGTGCAGAGCGTGCGTGAGCCGCTTCCCGCCGAGTTGCATGACGCGATGACGGGGTTCGGTAACCACATATGGGAAGTCGCGCAGCGGCTGGCCAACGATGCCCTAGAATCGGCGCGGGCCGCGTTCGAGGCCGAAAAGAGCGACTTGGCGCGCCTGTCGGCCGAGCAGTCGGATGCGTACGAAGCCCTTGCGGCCGAGCACGAACGCACGGTCGAGGAGTTCACTCGCCTGCAGGGTAGGGCCGCGCAGCTCGAGGAGGAGCGGTCGGCCTTGGGCGAGCAACTGCGCACGGCCCAGCAGGAGGCGCACGTGGCCGCCACCGAGACTCGCGAAAAGGCGGCGCTCGTCGACCGCCTTGAGAAAGACCTCGAGCGGGCGCGAACCGACGTCGACGGCGTTCGCGCCGAGCTGACTGCCTCGCGACGCGAGCTCGCCGACGAGCGCGAGAAGGCATCGAAAGCCGAGGCGAAGCACGGTGCGGAGAAGGAAGCCGCGCGGCGTGAGATCGATGAGTTGCGCCGTCGCGACAAGGAGTTGGCGCAGGAACTCGCTAACTCGCAGCGGGCGGCTACGAAGGCCGAGGCCGAGCGCGACAAGCTGTCCGAGCAGTTGGCCGATGTGCGCAAACGTACCGCCGACGAGATCCACCGTGCGCTGGAGAAGGTGCAGCAACGCGAGGCAGAGGCGGCACAGGCACGTAAGGAGGCGAGAGCGGCCGGTGAGCAGCTCGCGCGCACGTCGGGCGAACTCGATGCCGCCAAGGCTCAAGTGGTCGACCTGCGCACGATCATCAAGGATCTGTCGCCCACGAAGCGGACGCCGAAGGCATGACGAATCCGCCCGCGCGACTTACCATCTACCAGCAGCTTCTCTCCGAACTTGCGGAGCTCGACAAGCGGATTGAGCTGGCACGGGCGCGCGAGCGTGTCCACGCGATCGAGACCATCCACGGCCTGATGGACACTTACGGCATCAAGCACAAGGATCTCGTCGGCAGAAACGGCCGCCGCGGCGCCTACCAAGTGAACGCGTTGCCCGCTCGCTATCGCGACCCGGCCACAGGGCAAGAGTGGTGCGGCCGTGGAAACGTGCCGCGATGGATTCGCGGGCAAGACCGCACCCGATTTCTCATCGACTGACCTTGTACCGCCATGTCTGAAGACGTTCAGCGCCTCAACTACAGCACACACGCGCTCGAGCAATTCGAGCGGCTGATCCCGACTATCCGCCGCGACATGCCGGGCATGCGCGCAGGCTACGAAGCCGTCGCGCACCTCCTGCGTATCGGCGTCAAGTACCTGCTGCCCAACTGCGCCGATCTCATCGACGTCAGCGAGCTCCGGCAGGTTCACATCGACAGCATGCGGCTACCGCATCCCGTCGCCGCGCTGGAAGCGCCGTGGGTGTTGCCCGACGGCGAGGGCGGCGACAAGGGTATCCTGCGCTGCCCGAAGCGCATCGCCTTGTGCGTCGAGCTCGACGAGGATGTCGCGGCGCTTCTGCCCGGTACTGAGCACTTGCTGAGCGAACCGGACGGCGGGGTGTGCGTCATTCCGATCTACTGGACCGACGCCGATCAATGGCAACTCGCGCCAGGCGGTGCCTTTGTGCCGCATTCCAACGAACTCAGCGCCTACGTGCCCGAACAGGCCGACGAGCGTACCCGCATGCTCAACGAGCCCCTACGCGAGGCCAGGCTGTCCGCTCGCAAGATGCGTCAGTTTCAGGTCTCGCCCTTTGTCATCCTGCCCGAGCGGTACGAATTCGACGTTCAGCAACTCGGCTCGCTCCGGGCCGTCCACTCTGAGACCTTGGCCAACGCTCGCGACGAGATCCAGGCCCTGATCCAGACCGGATGTGTCGTCAACTGCGCGAACATCGAAGCGCCGACACTGGAAGCCCCGGCGAAGCTGAACAAAAAGCGGGAGCAAAACGGCAAGGTGCCGTTTTTCGACTATCGGGTGCTGGCCGTGCGGCCGAGCAATGCCACCGATGGTCGCGGCAAGGGAGGGCAGCACGCCAGCCCGAAGGCGCACATCCGGCGTGGGCACATTCGCCGGCTCGAACACAAAACCGTATGGGTGTCGGATACGCTCGTCAATGCAGGCTCTGCGCGCGGCGTCGTCGTCAAGGACTATGCCGTCCGTCCGCTGAAACCTTGAGCGAAACCTTAGAGCACCTTCCAAACCGCCACTACAGGCCACAGAAAGGCCGCTGACGCGGCAAGCAAGCCGAGGCAGGCGGCAAGCAGCCCGAGCCGCCTCCCGGCCTTCAGGTCGTCTCTCGCGCGCCACGCAGCGCCGATCGCCGCCGCTGCGCCACCGGCCGCGGCGAGCCACCCCGCCGGCGTGCGCGCCAACGCCCCCAAGATCGCTACCAACGGACCGTCGCCCGGCGCAGGACCTGACCAATAGGGCAGGCGTCCACTGCCCAGCACGAAGCCCACGAACACGCACAGCGTCCCGAATGCCGCGAAGGCGAACCATGCCCATCCCCACGACAGCCACCGCGACGCGTCGACGAGGCGCACAGCAACCCGCTCGCTCGTCTTGCTTACCGCGTCGGAGAGCGTTCCGAGCGCCTTCTTCGTCTCCGCATCAGCGATCGCCGCCATTGTCGCCCGCTGTTCGTCGAGGATCTTGCCGACCTGATCGGAGATCATCCCCGGATACTTCCGATATAGCGTGTCGTAGGACTCCAGCGCCATCAACACGAGCCAAAGCGCATCGTTATCGCGAATGTTGAGCGCGTTCTTCACGCGATACAGGCTTTGAATCTCCTTCTCGGAAGGCTGCCGCCCCAGCAGCTTCTCAAAGCTCGCCTCAATGTCAAGCATCGAGCACTTCCCCGAGCGATTTACGCACTTCGTTGCGCCACCTGGTCAGTTCCGCGCGGTTGCCGATCGGCAGCTCTTTCATCGCCGCCGTGATCGACAGCCGCTTGCTGTACAGATCGTCGCTTACACGATCGGCAAGATCCGGCAAGTTGACCGACTTACCGCCGCCGTCTTCCACGGCTTTACGCGTCTTTGAGGTGTTGTACAGCTCGAACTTCCGCTCGTCGCCGAAATACGTGTTGCGCACGACATGAATCGCAGATCCCGGCAGCGATTCCATGTACTCCTTGAGCAGCTCCAGACTGTCGCGCTGACGGTTGATAACCCACAGCGTAACCAGCTTACGACCCAGCTCGCCGAGCGTGCTGTTCAGTGTCTCACCATATGCCGCCACGCCCTTGTTGTTCCTTGCCGCTGTATTGACCACAACGACCGCATCCGAATGCTCGTGACAAATGTTCACCAGATCGATCCAGCCGTTCGCCTCATCGAGGTTAATAAGCTCAGCTTTGATCTCATCCTTGTACATCTTCCACACGTCAGGATTCGACGTGTCCGATTCGATCAACAGAATCTTCTCTGAACGTTCCTGCAAGGTGTCGATCAAGCCGATCGACACAGCCGATTTGCCGACGCCGCCCTTACTGCCACCCACAAAATAGATCGGTTTCATTCCTTCTTACCTCTCAGATGTCGTCTGAATCAGCGCGCGGTGTGAAGCCGCCGCTTCGTTGAGAAGGCTCTTGAGCCTCCGCTTTAGCCGGCACGATCGGTGCCGACGGTTTAGCGGCCTTGGTGCCCGATTCGCCTTCGGTGATGCTGGTTTTTTTCCTCGCTTCTCCCTTCTCAGAAGGCTTCGGCGTTTCCGCTTTTTGCCGTCGCTTCGGCTGCGTAGCAGCATGTCGTAACGCCTTCTCTGAAATCCGTATAAATCCCTTCATACGAAGTTTCTCGGCGATCTGAGCATAGCTATAGCCACGAGCCAGCCAATCGTTCACCACCCCGGCCATCAGCTTGATCGTCTGGGCTCTGTCTGCTGCCCGTTCGTTCTCGTCGATCTCCGGGAACTCTTTATCCAGTTCATCAAGCATCAGCTTGATCTGGCCAACAGTGTATTTCATATCATACCTATAGTACAAAAAAAGAGGTCCGCAGGACTCGATTCTAGTCTTTCAGCTTGATGAGTCAAATTCTTACCGCTAAACTTCGTGAACCGATAACGGTAGTTCGGGGACAGGGTAGGGTTTGCTATACCGCCATAAATGGCGACATAGCAACCGGCAGCGCACCAGTCGTTTCACTCCCTCTGCGCAGCCTACCGTCCCTGCTCAGGGCGAAGCCCCGAGACCCCAACAGCATGAGAGTCCAGTGTGAGTGGCAGTGAGGAACGACAGAAAACGAAGCACGTAATGGTGAGGGTGACGCCCGAACAGTTGGTCATTCTTCGCGAGAAGGCCACCGATTCCGGCGTCACCGTGCCAGAATACTTGCGCGCGTGCGGCCTTGGCCGCCGCACACGCAGCAAGATGGAGGCGCACATCATCAACGAATTGCGCCGCCTCGGCGGACTGCAAAAACATCTGTTCACCGAGGGCGGCGGCGTGCTGTCCAAAGAGTTTGCTGCAGTCCTTGTTGAAATTCGCGCAGCCATCGCACGGATCGGTGACTGACCGATGTTGGCGAAAATCCCCGAGCGACGCCAAGACGGCAGGTCCGACTTCGGCGACCTGGTGGAGTACATCACCAACCGCGACGACGACCAGGAGAAACTAAGTGACGAGCTCGATCCAAGCGACCGAAGAAGACACCACCAAATTCTTGAGCGTGCTCGAGAACATCTCGCAGGAGCAGAAGACCATCTGCGCGCTGCTCGACGAACTAATTCTATTGATGCAGATGCCGTCCGAGTCCGTCTTGAAAGTGCTCGAAGGGCTGTTGCTGCCTATGGGGCAGAACATGGTCGATCTGACGAGCGAGTTGAAGACGCAGCTCGTGGACGAGGAGGCGTAGATGGCGATCAACATCAACGAAGCCTTGCCCGTGCTCGAAACCATCTACGAGCAGCAGCAAGCTATCTCCGACAGGCTCCGCAAGCTGATCGAGACTTTCAAGAGCGAGCCCGAGCCCGTCGAGCCAACCTTGCGTTTAATGCTGAGTCCGCTCAACGAAGGCATGGACGAGATGCATCAGATGTTGTCGCCGACCTCGGGCGACTCCTCGGCGAGCCCGAGCGAGTCGTAACGCCCAACGGCGTCGCATGCGAACATAACTGCCTGTCGCTGGCGACCGCTGCCGGCGAAATGAATGCCGTCGCGGCACAGAATCCGCGGGTCAAGGACCCGGTGTATCACATCGTGCTGTCGTGGCCGTCGTCGGAATCGCCGACGGACGAGCAGGCTTTCGACTCTGGCAGGTACGCGCTCGCGGCTGTCGGCATGGCCGATCATCAGTACGTGTTCGCCGTGCATCGCGATACCGACAACGCACACCTGCACATTGCCGTGAATCGCGTCAATCCCGATACGTTCGCGGCGGTCTATCCGGAGCGGGACTATTTCAAGCTCGATCGCGCGATGCGCGAGCTCGAACTCCAGAACGGGTGGCAGCACGACAAAGGACCATACGCCGTGTTCGAGCGTAACGGCCAAGTCGTCATCGATTGGGCGAGCAAAGATCCCAGCACGAAGGGCAAGCGACCGACGCCGGCGGCCGACATGGAGCGGCATGCCGATCAGGAAAGCCTGTTCACCTACGCGCGCGGCGAACCGCGCAAGGCGCTGCTGGCTGCGCTGAAGAACGACCAGCTCACTTGGCGGCAACTGCACAACCTTCTCGCGAAATACGGTCTCGAACTGCGCGAGAAGGGGCAGGGCTTCGCGATCTTTGATCTGAACTCAGGCGACACCACGCCGATCAAGGCCAGTGACATGCACGAGGCGCTTGGCAGAACCAGGCTAGTCAAGCGCCTCGGCCCGTTCGAGCCGTCCGAGTCGACAACCGACTCCGTTCTGACCTACGACAAGCATCGACCACTGAAACGCGATCCCAAGGTTCGCGAAGAGCGCCGGCAGGAGCGCGCAGAGGCTCGGCGCGAGCTGCGCGCGCGGTACGACGAGTACAAAAGCGGCTTCGTCTATCGCCGGCTTGACCCGACCGACGTCCGGGCCCGGTTCGCGGCGCTTCGGGCCGACGCGCGTCAGCGTCGCCTCGAGGTACGTCAAACAGTGACCGATCCAGCCGCCCGCAAGGCCCTGTACAGCGTGATCGCTTTCGAGACGCTGCGCGCACGCGATCGGCTTCAGCGGGAGATCCGCAACGAGCGCAAGGAATTGCGCGACGATCAGTCAAACCGACGCCAGCCATATCGTGAATGGGTCGAGCGTCAGGCGGCCACTGGCGACGCAGCAGCTATCAGCCAACTGCGTGGCTTCACCTATAGCGAGAAACGGCGTGCGAAGGAGCTCGAGCGGGCGCTCGCCAACGACGGAGCGGACGGCATCGTTCATCCGGACGACGCTGATCCTACAGCGCGTGACATCGCGGAAGGGATCTATTTCCGCGTTCGTCGGGATGGAACGGTCGTGTACCGTGTCGACGACGGCCGCGACGCCTTCATCGACCTTGGCAGACGCATCGACGTGTTGGCGAAGGGCGCGGCAGACAACTCCGCGATCGCCGCAGCCCTGCACCTGGCCGCCGAGAAGTATGGCGGCACGTTCGAACTCACCGGCAGTGAGGAATTCAAGCGCCGGGCAATCGACATCATGCTCGAATACAAAATCGACGCCCGCCTCAAGGATGCGGCTCAAGACGCGCTGCGTCGCTCCAGAGCTGCCGAGTTGGCGCGGGCAAGCCGCGACGCAAAGACTAGGCAACAACGCCGGAAATAGCCCCTTTCATTGCCCTCTTCGGTTTTGTATAGTAACCTTAATACGAAATTTAAAAGGAGGGCCACCTATGGCTATGCCGCGTTACACCCTTGCCGGTTTGCTGATCGGCCTCGCGCTCACTGGCTGCGCGACCCAGCCGAAGACCGACAACGCTCAAACCGAAATCGATCGCCAGATCCTCGACGCCTCGCAGAAGATCCAATCTGCGCAGGCCGACCTGTATCAGGCCGGTGCGCTGAATCAGGCGACCACGAAGTTGCCAGTGTCGATCGTCGACGATCAGCACCGCGTCACACTCTCGTGGCAGGGCGACGCCCTGCAGCTCCTGAACAAGCTCGCGCATGATCGCGGACTCGCGTTCTCGTTCATGGGCTTGCGCATGCCGCTGCCGGTCAACATCGACGTCAAGGACGCGTCTTACGACGCCGTGATGCAGATGGTCCGGGCGCAGATCGGCTACCGCGCCGATGTCACGCAGTACCCGGATAAGCTGGTACTGCAATACAACCGTCCGCAGTCCTGATACGGGGAGACGATCATGAAGCGCTTTGTCGTCGCGGCGATCCCGCTCCTCGTGGCCAGCATGGCACATGCTGCCGAGACCCAAGCCCCGGCCGCCGCATCGGCCCAGCAGGCGCAAACGCCGGCAACAGCGTCCTCGGCATCGGCCCCGGTCGCTCAGGCGCCGGCTGCGCCGGCACCCGAAGCTCAGGCGTCGACGCCGGCACCTGAAGATCAGCCGGTCACGCTTGATTCGCTCCTGAATCCGCCGTCGAAGGCGACCACCGGCCTCACGGATCTGCGCATGCAGATGCTCACCGAAGCCGGCAAGACGGTAGGCTTCCGCGGCGGCATGGCCGCACGTGCGCGCGTACTTCGCGACGCGCTCAACGCACGCGCCGAGAACCTCGATACCATCTTCCAGTTCTCGCCGCTCATCAACCGCAACGGCACCATTCCTCCGGTTATCGTCGAGGCCCGCGAACTGTCGTCGTTCTCGCCCGACCAGATTCGCACCGCGAATCGCGTCTACAAGATCGAGAAGGAAGAGCGCTTCGTCAGCGTTCCGCCGACGTGGCGAGACTACCTGTTTGTCGGGCTCCCGATGAAGGGCGGTGTCGATCTTCCGACCTTCGATACTCGGCCGCAGAACGGCAACGAAGAGGCTGTTTGGCGCGATGCAGTCAAGAACGGGTGGAGCGCAGGTGAACAGCAGGCGGATGCGATCCTTGCCGCCAATTTCAACCGGCTCACGCGTGACTACACCGGCATGGTGCGGTACTCGACGCTCGTGCAGGAGGGCATGATCTCCACTACGCGCGTCGCTGAATCCCGTCAGACGGTCACTGGTGACGGCCGGCAACTCATGCTCGGCGATACCCTGCGCCGCGTGACGAGCAAGGCAACGTTCGAAACGAACCCGAACAAGTGGAGCCCAACCGTCAATCGCGGCGAACAGCCCGCGCCGAAGGTCGCACCAGTTCCGCAGTCGGGCACTGCGCCTGCTGCCAAACCACCGGCAACGCAGATCGAAGGCCGACCGCTTGGCGACGACGAGAAATGAGTGAACTCATCCAGTTCGAGCCCTACGATTTTCGGGGCGACGTGACCGCGCATACTTTCAAGCACTTCTTGAAATATTGCTCGGATTATGGCGTTTCGGACATTCTCGTGCAGGGCGGCGATTACGCATGGGTCGAAATTCACGGTCGTCAGCGGCAGGCGAGCACCCACACGATCAAGCAGGGCCATCTATCCAGCCTGCTCAGTTCAGTGTGGCAGGCCGAGGTCGAGAACAATGTGCGTGGCGGTCACGGCGCGGACCGCTCATTGGAGCTCGCCGGGGAAGAGCTTGGCATCGAGCGCGGCAAGTTCCTTCGTTTCCGCTGCAACTTCATCCAGGGTCGCGTGGCACGGTTCGACATGGCCTACGCGATCACCATGCGCCTGATCCCGTTCGACTTGCCCGACATTACCAAGATGGGCATCGAGCAGGAGCTGTTTGAGGCGTTCTATCCCGGCATGGGCCTCGTTCTCGTCTGCGGCCCGACCGGCTCGGGCAAGACCACACTTCAATCCGGTGTCTACGGCTATGCCGGCATCTACATGCCGGACCGCAAGGTCATCACCTACGAAGATCCGATCGAATTCGTGCTCGGCGGTGCGCACTGGAAAGGCCCGCAGCCGCACCAAGCTCAAGTTGGTCGCGACATCGAGAGTTTCGCCACTGGCCTGCGCAATGCCATGCGCCGCAAGCCGAGCATCATCGGCATCGGCGAAATGCGCGACCTTGAGACGATCGACGCTGCGATCGAGGCTGGTCTGACCGGCCACTTGACCTACGGCACCATGCACACCGAGTCGTGCGCCGAGACGATCAACCGCGCGATTCAGGTCTATCCACCGCAACAGCAGTCGGCCGTCGCTTCGCGTCTGCTCGGCTGCCTGCGTGTCATTGTCGTGCAGCGCCTGCTCAAGACAACTGACGGTAAGCGCGTTGCCGTTCGTGAGTTCGTGATATTCGATCGCGACTTCAAGAACGAGTTGCAAATGCAGCCTTACGACCAATGGGCACCGATAATCCGCGCACGTCTGGAGTCCCAAAAGGCGACGCTGGACGATAAGGCTTGGGCTCTCTACGAGGCTGGCCGTATCGACAAGAGCGAATTCATCGAACTGGCCGGCCATAAAGCATTCCGTATCCGTTCGCAGGAGGCAGCATGAGCATCTCCATCTGGCGCCACGCTTCGCAGACACCGACGTTGCTCGGCATTCCCTGCATCGCGTACATGCCCATCTTCGTTTGGCTGTTCCACATGCGTTGGTGGACCTTCTGGACCGCCGTGGGCGTGATCGTGTTCTTCGCCGTGCTGGCGAAGTTCGGCCTCACGTTCAAGGTCCTATGGCAGAAGTTCCTGCACCTGCTGCGCGGTTCGCGCATCTACGCCCGTCCGTGGTGGTATCGCAACCGCTTCCAGGATCACGAGTGATGCTCGAGCGAATCCGCATTTCCATTGCGCGTGCGAGCGAGATTCGCAACCTCGAGCGCCAAGTCGCAGCCTCGCCACGCGCGAAGGCGTGCAACATTCACCAGCTCGGCCACGATCGCGCCGTATGGCGCATCCCTGTACCAGGTCAGGCCGATCGTTACATGTCGGCATCCGCTGGCCACATCGGAAACGAGATGTTCGCGGTGCATGTCGACGCCGACGCCTTCTACCTCGCATGGTTGCGCAGCGACGAGCAGTGCGTTCTGCGCTCGCAGATGCCGCGCGACTACAAGTATGCGTATGCGGTCGACGGATTCGCGCAAGGCAGTTCCAATCCGGTACCGCTCGCCGACGTCGGCGCATGGAACGACGAGCGCGGCCGCACGCACATCGGCTTCACCAACGGAATCACGCGGAGCTTCTGGCTCATCTCCAATGGCGCTCCCTCGTTTCCGGTGCAGGTCCACGGGCGCGAGTCGGCCGAGCTGCTGCATCGCACGGCCGGAGCGACCCAAGGGCCGATCTGCTACGCGGATTTGTTCGCACCCGCCGACCTGCGAAACGCGCCGAACCGATCGTCCAGCCGCGCGCCGCGGCCATGATGTCTCTCAGCCTCTAGCACGGCCCTCGGATAACGCTAGAGGACTTCTCGCCGGCCCTTGTGGCCGGTTTTTTTTGCCCGGCAGAGGTCGCTCGCGCGCTGGCGCCGGGCAAAAGAAAAGGCCACCGAAGTGGCCTTTTGGCAGGATCGCGATTGGATCGTCATTTCCAGATATTGCTCCAGAAGGCCGACGATTGCGACGACCCTGCACTGGTCTGCTGCAACGACGGGCCACTGATCTGCGGCACGCTGCCAACGATCTGGCCAGCGCCCGTGCCATTCACAGCACTGCTGACCTGGCCGTTGATGCCGTTCATCACGCCGTTGATCTGGCCATTGACGTCACCGACGACGCCGTTGACCTGATCACTTGCGATCTGGCAGACCTTATTCTTGATCTGGTCGAAGATGTCAGAGAGGGACGGGAATTGCGGGGCGGTAAGCACCGAAGTGATACCGCCCACGCATTTTCCAAGAATGTCCGAGGAGGACCGTTCGCTTTGGGCAGTCTGCTGCGCAGCCTGTTTATCCCGATCGTAACCGCTCTGACTGCCTTGCGCAGCAGCGCTGCCGCTTCGGCAGGTCGCTGCCTGTACGCTGACAGCAGAGCACAGCAACAGCACGAATAACGCGCGTACATAGATTTTCATGGCGATTCCCTCGATGGATTAACAGGCGGCACGGCGTCAAGCCTTAGCGCGCGAACTACGGCGTGCTTTTGGAGCGCCGGCCGCGTCCTCCTTTGCTTTGGCTGCCGGCGCCGTCGGTTTTGGGCTCGCTTCTCCCGGAGCCGCGCTGCTCTTGCTGTCGTCTTTCGGACGCGCTTGACGCGCCTCCTGAAAGCCCAGCTTCCGGTGCAGCTCGTCGTCGACGTTCTTCGTGATCCGCGCTTTGATGACTTCGTTCCCGACGCTGAACAACACTTCGTCGAAGTATACGGGTTTCCCGTCCGAGCGACGGTTCACGGCGTTACCGAACCCGAGTTCCTTCCAGTTCGTGTCGTCGCCATTGCCATGCGGCTCGACGAGCTTCAGGAAGTTCGGCTTGATCTCGCCGGTCTCGGGATCAGGATTCTTGCGCTCGTTCATGTGCGCGATCACCTGGTGCTTCTCGTCGCCGACCTTGATGAAGCCCTGCAGATAGTCGCCGTTGCCCTTGAACAGCAGCGCCGTCGTGTCGAACTCGCCATTGTCGAGCTTGCGCACACCACGCAAGATCAATTTCGGCTCGTTCTCTTTTGATGCCTGATTGTCACTCATAGCAGTTACCTCACTGTTAGACGATTTCGCGCTAACTTCACCATTGCCCATTGCGTCGCGCAGGCGCAATTCGGATTCCGAACCGGATACAAAGCCGGCCGGTTCAGATTTCATGTTCGCGAGATAGCCGTCGGCGTCCGCCGGCGGATCGCAAGGCTTCCCAGCCTTGTCGAACCAGTAAATGAGATCGGAGGAGGGCTGCGGCCCGAGTTGCTCGAGGTCGGTCTTGAGCTCGTCATCGCTCTTGGCCCACACCTGGATCGCTTCGCGCTGCACGGACCACCAATCGAGCGCGCGCACGGGGAGCAGATCGGCCGCTAGGCGGCTCGCCGGCGCGTCATCCGGTGCATCTGACGACGAGGCCGTCACGGGCGCGTTTCCCGCTTCCTGATCGCCGTTAGCCGGCTTGCCAATGAGCGGCTTCGGTCCCGCCCCTTCCTGCGCTTCCGGCAGCTTCGGCTCCTCACCCGCGGCCTTCGCGAGCTCGCGGCGAAGCGCGTCCTGTTGCGGGTTCTTCAACGTCACGTCGACCTTATGCTTGAGCATGATCTCGATCGCGTGCCGCTGAAACGCCTCGCTACCCGTCAACTCGAACGAGCCGCCGTACTTCTCCTTCGCGAGCAGAATCGCGGCAAGGATCGCTTCTTCATCTTCATTCGCCTTGCTGGCCATCACGATCTGTTGACCGTGATCGATGAACGCCGGGCGCTCACTCACCATGTAGAGGACGCTGCCGTCCTTCTGAGCTTTGTACGTGACGTTTTCGAGCAGCTTGCTGATCGCCAGCTCGGGATCGAACGGTTTGTCGTCGGCGTCGCGGTCCTTGGCCTCGCCAGCGAAGCCGTCGGCTTCTTCCGCTGCCGGCAACGGCGACGCCGCGACCGGCGCAGCGGCAGGTGCGGTAGCTGCTGCTTGCATGGCCTCGTCGGTCTTCTCGGCGCTCGCGTTCTCCGGGCTGTCGCTCGCGAGCGACTTCGCTCGCGCGTGGGCGACAGCCAGCAGATCCTGCGTCTCTCGCAGCGCAAACGTATCGGCGTTCGCTGCTCTAAGGGCCTCGAGGCGCAGCTCCAAACCGAACGCATAGTGCTCGACCGCCTGACGACGTTCGAGAACATAGCTCGGTGCCGGATCGCCTTCATTGCCAGCTCGCAAGGCCAAATCGGCGATCACTTCCTCGTGATTCGCCGACGCCCGCGACGCCTGATATGCCCGTTCGCCTTCGAAAGCCCGTTGGACTGCGCTTTCGGGAAAAGGGCAGGGCCGCGTCGTATCGACGCGCGCCATCGTCGTCGCGAGTTCGAGGGCCGCGCCTAGGTCGGCGCGATCACCGCCGAGATACACGCGATCGACAGCACGGCCGAGTCGTGCCCATTCGGCATCGGGGACACGCCCAGCATCTTTGAACGATTCAGCGATGCGCAGCGCTGCCTGTTGCTCGGCGAGAAGTGCCGCACGGCTATCCACGTAGTCGCGCGCTTTCCGTTCTTCCTTCTCGGCGGACCTTCGATCGTTCTCAGCGGAGAGTGTCTTGACACGATCGACCATTTCTGCATCGATTGTCTGAAGAATTTCCGCATATGAAACGTTTGCGGAAATATTTTGAAAGATGTCATCGGCCGCAAGCTCGTGTCGATCACCTGGCATCGCATGCCAGGCGGTCATGTCAGCGACGGCCCAATGTCGCACGAAGTCGGATGCGAGGGCCTCCGATTCTTTCGTCTTACGGACCGTGATAAGCCAATCTCGATACGCAATAGACCGTTGCCCAATCGAGCCCTCGGGCGACACTTGAGAACCCGTTCCTGGACTGACCAAGCGCTCGTAAACCGCTTGGCGGAATTGCTGCATAACTGCGTCAGACTCAGCGCTCATAGGGCATTCCCTAGTTAGTGAAGGGCTGGGTTCGCCTCAAGTCACGACGCATACAGGCCGTTAAACGCCTAGTTGTTACCGTGAGCCGATCGTGGGGCTGAACCCTAGCCGCGCGAATTTCGTATCGTGTATATTATTCAAAATAGCCCGCCTTGGGAAGTGCCTAGAAAACACTGCCCACGGAGGGGCATCCTTGCTATCATTCCGTGAATGAGTATGGATATGAAAAATGAACAGCTTCAGCCAATCTGCGGAACTGACTTGGAGCGCTGGAGGATCGAGAACGGTCTGACGAAAGTTGCGGCAGCGGACGCATTCGGCTTGCAGAAAGCGAAGTGGGAGGAGCTGACCAGTGCTGAGAACTCGGCAAAGCAGATCGCCGATCCGGTAGTGGCCATGCTCCTTCATTTGTATCGGCAACACCCTGAATCAGCGCCCGTAGAACTGCCGCCCGACGTCAAGGAGTTTTATGACTTCCTCGGGCTGCAGGACACGCCGCAGGATCGCGACAAGTTCGCAACGCTGATCGGACGTTCGCCGCCGTCGGTATATCGCTTGCTATTGCATGACGGTAAGCCCGGTCGGCCGGTGATGCGTTGGATCGAAGCAGTGCGACGGCTCAAGCTGACGCCGAAGAAAACTCTTCGGACGATGGCTGACGTAGTGAGCAGTGTTGGCGACCGACAGCACGTCGAGAAAGTGCTGATTCAGGGCTGGACTAAACAAGGTGATACTGGTGACAACGAGTGAGAAGCCCGACTCACAGCATATTATTGAACTATCGACGGTGTACTTTTACGAAGGTGCGGCGCCGCGCGTGATCGCGCTGAAGGATTGCGGTTTGCCTATGAAAAGCCCCGTTCCTGGGGCTTTTTCCGCTTTATACGGATACCAAAGCAAGCAGGAAGGATTCATGGCGGCTCGTGCCTATGCCGACAAGAATCGCCTGCAGTTCACCGTCATAGATCTGCTGGTCAAGCTAGACCAGAAACAGAATCCGCTCATGATGAAGCCGGAGGATCTGCCACAGCACGACTTCATCACGTTCCAACGGCTGTCGCGGAGCATGATGGACGAACTGCAGGGAATCCTGAAACGGCAGCTCGAGCACGAGGGCGTCGATACGAGCACGCTCGACCCGTCGAAACCTCACGTGCTCCTGATGCAGCGACCGGACCTGATCGCATCGGTTATCAACGAGCCGGGCTGGGAACACATGAAGGTCGTGACCTACCCGGCGAAGATCGCGCTCAGTGAAAAACCGCTGAACGTCGGCACCGTGCCGTTCAGGCATTGGGACTCGATTCAGAAGGCCACGTGTCGATTGAATCCAAACATCCAGATCACGCTCGATCCGCCGGATCAGCGCACAAAGGATGCCCCGGCGAGTGCGCCGGCACCAACCGACCGCCCACGCGCTCCGCGTATGAAGTAACGAAGCCACCGAAGGGCGGCTTTTCACACCTGCATTCAGCAGAGCAGGGCAGGGCCGCCGGCGGCGGCCACACCCACCCATCCCCCGCCTTCCCGCCCTGCGGGAAGGAGCGAGTCGCCCTCTGTCGTCAAGGGTGCGGGGGAGATGAAACCACCCCCACACCCTCGACTGGAGGGTCTATCCCGGCACGCCAGCCCGTCAAGGGCCGCTGCGCTGTCGTCCTCACCCGTTCGGTGCTCGACCTGGCCTGCGGCCAGCTCTGCGCTCCGCTGCGGCTTCCGGGCGTCCCCTTGACCGCCTGACATGCCGAACCCCCCAGCCAAATATTTACGCAATTACGTATTTACGTATGTACGTAAGCAGACTATAATAGATCCCATGCAGTGACGGCCACGCCTCACCGCATCCCGGCCGGAACCACTGGCGGCTACCAGTCCCCGGCCTACCTCCCAACCGTCTAGGAGCAACACCATGAACGATCGCGCACCGATCTTCTTCTTCGACAAGCTGGCAGCGCTGGCCGACTTCACCACATTCGATGTTCGGGCTACCGAGGACGGCGGCATGCCGGTCTCGTGGGCGGTCGTCGGCACCTTGCCCAACGGCGAGATCTGGCCGGTCCTGACCGACCTGCTGACCGAGGCCCACGCGCAGATGGTCATGTCGTTGTGCGAGCTGGCTGCGATCGCGCCGGACGTCATTCGCGCGTTGAACGCGTTGCCGCGCCAGAAACTCAGCGGGCATTACGGCGACACCTACGAGCTCGTGGCAGCGCTCGAGCGCGTCACGCGATGAGAGGGCAGGCCGATCCTCAAGGCCGCCTTATCGCCTGACGCATGAAAAAGGCCGGATATCCGGCCTTTTTTCAATATGCGGGCTTCAGCTCGACGCTCTCCTGCCATAGCCGCGCCCACTCGGCCCCGTACCGATCTGCGAGCGGTTTCGCGTTCCACAGGACCAGTGCGTTCTCCGCATTCCGGTTCGCGGCCGCCGACGAGTAGTTGAACGAGCCGGTCTCCACGTGAAGTCCGTCGATCACCATGAACTTGTCGTGCGTCGCCTCGTATCGGTCGTTCAACCGCACAGGCACACCCTGGTTCGCGAGGAACCACACAGCCGAATAACTCTTCGCGTTCTGCCCGCGATCGGCAACGACGGCGACCTTCACCCCGCGGCGATGCGCGGCCAGCAATGCGGTCGCGATCGGTTTGCTCGTGAAGCTGTACGCAACGACAACAATCGACGAGCGCGCGCTGCCGATCGCCTGCAGCACGACGTCCAGTGCGCTCGCAGGGCCGACGGCCGGCGAAAACCCGAGGTCATACGCAGCGCCGGCGGGCAGCGCTTGCGCTGCGATCGCGCCCTGCGCCGCAACGGCGATCGCGGCAGCGGCGACCCAGCGCCGAAGGAAGCGAGAGTTCATCATGTTCAGGCTCCCCAGCGTCAGAACCGCACCTGGCGGAACGATGCGGACTGTCCTTTTTCCAGCATCCGCACAGCGCCCGTTTCCTGCGGCTTCAGGTACTTCAGATCCTTGACCTCGATCTTCAGCTTGCGCGCCGCTTCGTCCCAATCGGCCGTGGCCAGGTTCAGCAGCAGCAGCGTGCCGGCGTTCTTTATGAAGTCGGACGAGAAGTGTGCCGGTGACTGGCCCGCGAGCAGGATCGCGAGGCCGAACTTGCGCATCTCGTTCACGACCACGTTGATCGGGTTGCTCGCATCCTCGTCGTTGAACTTCTTCGACTCGTCGAGCACGATCAGCCGACGCAGCTTACCGCCCGACTCGCCGCGTTGCATCATCTCGCGGATGATCGCGCGCATGCGAAAGCGCACGAACATCTTCAGCTCGTCCTCGGACTGCGCGAGCGGTTTGAGAATGTAGCGACGCACGCGGGCGTTGCCGAAGGGCGGGGGATTCGGATTGAAGATGCCGGTCGCATTCAGGTTTTCAAGCCGCGTGATGACGCTCAACAGCACATCCTTGCTGTTGTACTTCATCGCCTCTTCGAACTCGCGGCCGTTCTCCAGACTGTTCAAAAAGTTGGCATGCGTGTCGAACGCCTTGGCCTTCGCCGTCTCCATCCGCTTCTGCAGGCGCTCCATGTCTTCGTCGTCTTTCGCGCCACTCTTCGCGAGCTTCGTGCGAAGTTGGTTCACCGCGGCCATTGAACGACAGTATTCATCGAACGCGCTGAGCGCTGCCCGTCCGTTGTCCTTGTCCTCGATACCCATCCACAGCGCCTTGAGCTTCCGTTTCGCAAAGCCAATCACGTCACTCAGTGTCGGGTACACCTCGCGCAGGCCTGACCAGTTGCGAGCCTCCATCATCTCCCGGATCTCGGCCTCCGACGCTTCGCGTCGCGCCCACGAACGCGGATTGTCGGAGAAGATGCCCTTCATCATGTACGAGTCGGTCAGCAGGTGTCGAAGCACGCCCTCTTGATTGCCGCCGAGCTGGCGTGCCGTGCTGTTGATCGCCTCGATCACGTCGTTGACCGCGCGGCGCACACCGCCGTAGTGCGGATCGGTGTTCAGCACGAGCGGGTTGTATCCGTAACGGGTTGCCTCGCTGAACATCACCGTCTTCGCGCCCTCGATCTCAATGTCACCGTGGTAGTCGAAGATGTCGATCTCCACGTCGTCGGGCATGCCCGTGACGAACTGGCGAATCCAATGCGTCTTGCCTGCGCCCGACGTTCCGGCGACGCCGACGTGATGATTCGACACCTGCGCTTCGCGCCAGTAGACCGGGAGTTTTACATTCTCGCGGAGCTTCCAAAAGTCATGACCTATGAGGATTTGCGACATTGTTTCGTTCCTTATTCATCGAAGGCGGATTCGGGTATGTCGTCGTCATCATCCATCGGCATCAGCTCGATAGGGTCGTCGTGACGCGGCTCATGCATGTACCCGGAACGGCCGGCTGCCTCGGCCTCTTTCATCGCCTTGCGTGCAGCTTCAAAAAGGACAATCCCGCGCTCCGTCGGCGTAACCTCGAAGCGCTGGATGTCGTTCATGTGGGCGACCGCACCCACTACCGCCGACAGGATCGGATCGTCCAGCGACGGGTAATACGGTTTCTCGCTCCGACGGAGCTGCGCAAAGATGTAGTCGGCCGAATGCACGTCTGCGCTGCTGACCTTCTCGGCGCTACGCGGCAGACGCTTGAACTGCGGCCGTTCGATCTGCAGGAAGCGGTTGATACGCGCCCGGAGCTTCGACGTCTTTTTGTGCTCGTCCGGGATGTAGTACGACGCGCACGGCACCACGGCGTCCTTGAAGATCACCATGCCTTCGCCAGCGTTGAGCTTCTTCAGCTCGTTCAGCGTGATCTTTTCGCGACGCTCGACGCTCGATTGCGCCTGCGCCTGGTTCGACGTCGTGAACGTGCCCATCGTCGCATCGTGACCTGACAGAACGCTGAAATACGCGTCGCCACCGGCTTTCTTGATGAGCTCGAACGTGTCTTCCGGGTCCTCGAGCGCGAGCGTCCACTTCACCTTCGTGTTCGCGATCATCGAGGCCGATTCTTCGCTTGCCTCCCCGCGCTTGAGGCCCTGCACGTCCTGTACCGCGGCAATCATCATGAAGCCCAGCGAACGGGCCTGAGCGAACATGACCGCGATGCCCTCGGCGAAGTAATAGGCAAGCTCGTCGCTGATGATGACCGACGGGTTCGGCGCGTTCGTTGCCTTCGCATCCAGCACTTCCGCCTTCGTGCCTTCGAGCCGGTAGCCGAGGTTCTGCGCCATCATCAAGCGGATCGACGAGATGTACAGCTTGCCGAGCGACGCTGCCTCAGACGCCGATTTCTCCAGCGAAGGGATCATCACGACGAGCAGCCGGTTGTTCAGCAGCACGTCGAGCATGTCGATCTCGGGGTACTTATCGGCGAAGATGAAGCCATACGTGTCCATCATCATCGACAGCGTGCGAGCGAACTGCCCGGTCAGATAGCCGTGCTGGTTGAACACTTCCGGGTCCCACTGCGTAGGATCGTGCGCCTGCGCCGGGTTGAAACCGGGCAGGCCGGTCTCGAAGTACGCCTTGATCGGCAGGAACGCCAGTTCGGGGATCTTGCCTTCGCGGCCTTCGATATAGAACTGCACTAGGTTCTGCAGCGCGAGGTAATGGCGGATCACTCCAATCGAAATGTCCAGCTCGCCCTTCGCTCGCTTGTAGCAGAGCGTGCGGAGCAGGGCGTCGATCATGTTCAGCGCCTTCTGTTGCCACTGCGCGCCGTCGCCGCTTGCACGCGGCAGCAGCGATGCCATCAATTGCAGCAGGAAGTCGGCAGAGCCGTCGCCGAACGAGTTCATCGAGTTCGACTGCGCGAGCACCGCACGGCCAGCAAAGCGGCCGAGCTCTTCGTCCACGATGCGCTGGAACGGGTCCATGCCACCGGTGAGGTAATTCAGGATCAGGAAGTCATCCTCGCGGCCGTGACGGCGCGACAACGACCATAAGCAGAAGGCGAGATTCGAGTCCGCCTTGCCGTCCCCATAGCAGGCCCCTGAGCCCCAGCAAATCGCGTTGTGGAACGTGCCCATCAACCCTTCGCTTTTGCCGCTACCCGTGGTTCCGACCTCGAACATGTGCGTGCGCGCGTCCGAGTTCGTCAACCAGAGTTCACGGCCCTGATCGTGCAGGTTGCGCGATCGCAGGAAGCCAAGATAGAGAATGCCGCCGGCGACGAGATACTTGCGCAGGGTCTTCGAGCGTCGCACGAAGCCCCACAGCATGTTCTCTTCGACGAGTTCCTCGTAGTAGTCGGTACGATCGAGCCCGCCGACATCTTTCGGCATGCGCAGCGGCATCTGGAATTTCTGGTCCTGAAACGACATGACCATCATCCAGAGCAGAATGACCCATACCGGCCACAGCGCAGGCAGATAGACCTGCAGGCCGATGAACAGCACCAGGAAGTTGCGGAACGTCGACGGCCGGTAGAGCGCAGCGAAAAACCGCTGCTCGGCGCTGCGGGTGTCGACTGTCAGTCTCGCCGAGTCGATCTCGTGATTCGGGTCCAATGCCATCAGACTGCCTCCCGCTTCAACAGATATTCGTGTGCCATGAAAGATCGTCCCGTCAGTCCAATGCGACGCCGATGATTTCCTCGAGCTTCGCCTTCATTGCACGGCCGAACAGCTCGGCGTGCTGGATTCGCGCGAGGATTGCTTTTGCCTTCTCGGCGGCCTTGACCTGACTTTCTGGCACGTTTCGGTCGAGCCCGTGAGCCACGTAGTCGGCAAGGAACGCACTCAGAGGCACAGCCTGTTCCGTCGCGGCGTGCCATGCTTCAAGTCCGTGCGACCGCACGAAGCTATCGGGATCTTCGTCGTCGGGAAGAAACAGGAAGCGCGCCGACTTGCCGTCCTTCATCTCGTCGAGCAGCACGGCTGCGGCCGCGAGCGCGGCCTTGCGTCCCGCCGCGTCGCCGTCGAACGCGAACACGATCGTGTCCGCGTGGACCAGTAGCCGGCGCACCTGCAGGTTGGTCAGCGCCGTGCCCATCGGCGCGACAGCGCGCTCGTCGCCGGCCTGGTGCAGGCTGATGACGTCGAAATAGCCTTCCACGATCACGGCAACTCGCCCGCTGCGGATCGCCGGCTTCGCAAGATGCAGCGCGTACAGCTCGCGGCCCTTGTGAAAGATCTCGGTCTCCGGGCAATTGATGTACTTCGGCGTCTTGTCGGGCTTCTCGATCATCGAACGACCGGCGAACCCGACGAGGTTTCCGGTTTCGTTATGGATCGGGAACATGATGCGATGGCGAAAGCGGTCGTAGATCTCGCCGTCGTCGCGTTGCGCGGCAAGCCCGGAGGCCAGCAGCGCATCGCGACTCGTCGAGCCAGCCATCAGCTCGACGACGCCCTTCGCGACAACGCCCAACCCGAAGCGATCGATCGTCGAGGCCGTCAGTGCGCGCTTCTCCTCGAGGTAGGCGCGCGCGGCCGGACTCTTCGCCAAGCCACGCGAAAACACCCGCGCGGCCTCTTTCAGCGCCTGATAGAGCGTGGCGAGGCGCTTGCGCTGCGCCTTATCCTCGTCGCTGTCCCGATCCTCGACGGGCAGGGGAATGCCGCAGACCCCGGCCAGATGCACCAC
The DNA here is from genome assembly GCF_002902965.1 of Paraburkholderia hospita. Classification (GTDB taxonomy): domain Bacteria; phylum Pseudomonadota; class Gammaproteobacteria; order Burkholderiales; family Burkholderiaceae; genus Paraburkholderia; species Paraburkholderia hospita. The sequence goes on from NZ_CP026110.1 coordinate 60,189, forward strand.
AGCGTCGTGAAACGACATGTGATGCTTGTTCCGCATCCACTCGATCGCATCGCCGCGCGCACCGCATCCCCAGCACCGATACGTGTGCTTGTCGGGCGACACGTGGAATGAAGGCGTCTTCTCTTCGTGGAACGGGCAACACGCGACAAAGCTCTGACCGGCGCGTTTGAGTTTCACGTCACGTTCAATCAGCGCCGGCAGATCGGTCTCGCTTCGGAGACGGTCCAGAAAGTCATCGCCGAACCGGATGTACTTGGCCATGCTGCCCCTTACTTGCTTGCCGTCGTCGCGGTCGACATCCACTGATTGATCGCGTCCGCCGTGTTCGGAATCGAGTCGGGCGTTTGCTCGCCGGCCGCATTGATGATGGTCGGCGTGCCGAGGAACCGCATTACGCGGAACATCTTGTCGTTCCGGGCAACCGCATCCGTACCCTCGGCGCATTCGGCGTTCGGAAGATCGTCACCCTGCACGATCTTCTTCCACAACGCGCCGCGTGCGTCGGGCTTTGCACACATGAGCTTCGCCGTGCGATGCGACGACGCTTCGCCGCCGATAACCGTCACCGGGAAGATGTAGATCGTGTAATCCTTCGCGAGCTTGTCGAGCTCCGGTTCGAGATCCTGGCAGTGCGGGCAGGACGGATCGGAGAACACGTACAGCGTGCCCTTGCTGCCCTTCGACAACTGGACGGCGTACTTGCCCGACTTCGCGCCGTCTGCCATCGCGAGAGCCAGTTCGGCGGGAGAGGCCACCGCCGGCCGCGCGATGGGCGGCTGCGCCGCGGCGGTGCCCAAATTGCTGGGCAGCGGCACCATCGGCGCTGCACCCGCCGCGCCGATGCCGCCCGCCGAGCCGCCCACCGAGCCGCCCACCGCGCGCGTCGCCGCCATGTTGATCCCGAGCGCGAGGACGGCCACCGTCAGGGGCGCGAAGCCCCATTTCACCGCCGCTTTCCAGTAGCCCGCGAATCGCCGCACGCGTGCATAGCGCTTCAACGCCGCCTGCAGGTTATGAAACGCCGTGTTCGCGAGCGGCTCGCTCGAAAAGCGCTCGACGACAAACGCCTCGCCGGCGCCATCGTGATAGCGCGCCTCGATCGTGTTTCCCGACCGAATGAACGTCACGCCCTGATCGAGCCGCAGCGTGCTGACATGCTGCAACTCCCCGGTGCTGCCAAACTGCACAAGCAGCGATTTCTCGAACGGCCGAATGATGTCGTTGCTCTTCACGGATTACTCCTTGTTCTTGCGCGGGGCCATAAGGCCGACTTTGATGAGGTAGGCTTCCACGCCATCGACCGCATCGTCGACGTGGGGCTCGGTGAGCCGATAGCCGCTGTCAAACGCGAAGTCTTCCCACAGGGTCTGCGTGAAGACTGCGGCCGATTCGAGAAAGGGCGTTTTGCGGCCCGTGGTGTTGAGGGCGTACCAGAGTCCCCGGTCCATACCCTTGAGCCAGCGGAAATGGGATGACGGCAGCTTGCCCGAGCCCTGCGCCGCCTTGTGCATGGCGTGCAACAGCGTGCGCGGGTAGGGATGCTTTTCGAGCCATCGCTGCGCTTCGGGATGCTGGGCATATTTCGCGAACGGCTTGTTCGCGATCGACAGGTCGGGGTATCCCTTCTTACCGTTCCACGTATGCTTGTGGCACGAACGGTTCAGCGCATCGAGCAGATCCTGCGCCTTACCGCCATCCTTCCCGTCGGCGAGCAGCCGCGTGCCGAAGATCGCGAACATCGCTTTCTCCTGCGGTTTCAGCTCGTCCAGCGACTTCACGGGCTGACCGAGATCCGCAACAAACAGGGCTCGGCAGCGCTCGCGGTCCAGTACGCCGTTCACCAGCAGACCGTGCTGCTCGACCCATTCCTCTGGATTGATCGAGCTCCGGTGTTCCTCCGGATCGACGTTCAGCAGCAACGTGTCCTTGTCGCCGTAATACAGCGACGGGATGATCGCCGGCGAGTGATTCGACATGATCCACGGCAGCGTCTGTACCGTGACTTTTCGCCGAGTTAGGTTCGCCTTGTGCTTCACCGCGAGCTTGATGCCCCGGATCGCCAGCAAGATCGGAATCCACACGAACAGGTAGCCAGCCCGGTTCATCATCGAGAGAAACTGATCGAATGACACAGTCGCTGGGCGCATGGCCAGATAGGCGACCTCCTGCTTCCATCGCCGGATCGCATCCGGCATGAACGGCCAATCGAGCGCCGACAGTTGATACCACGCGAGCTTGAGGCCGTAGTACACGATGTCGGCATGCGACGAGTACCACATGAACCAGCAGAAGCCCGCTGCGAGCCCGAGCATCCCGAGATACACGAGGCCCATGTCGTCGCGCTTACCTTGCGTTGCACTCATGCGTCATCCTCAAAATTTCATCGAGTTGCGATAGACGCGCTCGATGTACTGATACTTGTACTGCGGCGTGCGCGAGTGATAGTGCCCGACACCATCCCAAAAGCTGCCGCCCGCCTGGTTGATCTCGTAGCGCAGGATGTATGCGCCTGCGCGAACAGACCAACAGAAGTCGTCCGTAATCATCTGGCGCGTCACGCCAAACTGCGTTTCGAGACGCGTTGCCCACACGGTATTGATCTGCATCGGGCCATAGTCCGCCGTCCCGTTCGTGTTCTTGCTCACCGTGCCGAGGCGGCCGCCCTCGGTCAGCCAGACGGCCAGCAGCCCACGCACCGGCAGCGTGTAATCGTTCGCGGCCTGAACAACACATGCCGGCACGGCCACGACGCCGGCTGTTGCAGACGCATGCGCTATATGCGCGACGGCCATCAGGCCGACGGCGGCACTGACTCGCTTCAAAAGCATTGGATCGTCCTTTCTCGGTGACTCATAATGCTATATACTTTTTTCGTATGGTAGCCATTCTACGGAAAAAGAGCAAGCGGCCGAACGAGACGCGATCGGCGTCCTAAGCCGCTTGTAGCCGAGCAACTGAACCGAGGAAGGAACATGGGTAAAGCACTGATAGTCGCCGAGAAACCGTCCGTCGCCGCTGACATCGCGAAAGCGCTTGGCGGCTTCACCAAAGCCGACGGGTACTTCGAGAGCGACGACGCGATCGTCGCTCCGGCAAGAGGGCATTTGGTGAAACAGACGGTGCCGGTCGCCGACGGCAAAGACATGTGGAAGATCGGCGCCTTGCCGATCATTCCGGACAGCTTCGAGCTCGAGGTCATCGACGGCTGTACCGCCGAATTCAGCCGGCTGAAAAAGCTGATGGCACGCGACGACGTGGCCAGCGTCGTCAATGCGTGCGACGCCGGGCGCGAGGGCGAACTGATCTTCCGCCTCATCTACAACAAGGCGGGGTGCCGGAAGCCGACGAAACGCATGTGGATTCAATCGATGGTCGCGTCGGCCATACGCAAGGCGCACGACGATCTGCGCCCCGGCGCCGAATTCGACCATCTTTCAGACGCTGCCTTTTGCCGCTCCGAAGCTGACTGGATTGTCGGCGTCAACGGTACGCGTGCGACGACCGCGTTGCGCGAGCGGCAGACGCAGCGTCGCGAGGTATCACCCGTCGGGCGCGTCCAGACGCCAACGCTCGCCATGCCAGTCATACGCGAGCGCGAGATTGCCGCGTTCGTCGCGCGCGATTATTGGGAGATCCACGGCACGTTTCGCGCAGAGGCAGGCACCTATGTCGCGAAGTGGATCGGCGATGCCGACGGCGGCAGCGATTCGGCAGGCGAGGGCGATGCCGAATCCGAGCAAACCGGCGCACGATGGTTCGACAAGGCGAAGGCGCAGGCTATCGTCGATAAATGCAAAGGCGTTGATCCATCGTCCGTGGTGGACGAGTCGAAGCCCGAGGAGCGCCACGCCCCCGCACTCTTCGACCTGACCGCGCTCCAACGTGAAGCCAACAAACGCTTCAAGTTCTCCGCGAAGAAGACGCTCGACATCGCACAAGCGCTCTACGAGAAGCACAAGGCCACCACCTATCCGCGCACGGACTCCCGAGCGCTGCCGGAGGACTATCTCGAAACGGCCACGACCACGCTGGCCAGCTTCGCCACGACGCCACTCGATGCGCATGCGCAGCGCGTCATTGACAACGGCTGGGTACAGCCCGACAAACGTATCTTCAACAACGCCGACATCAGCGACCACTTCGCCATCGTGCCGACGGGCCAGCAGCCGGACGGTCTGTCCCCTGACGAGCAGAAGATCTATGACCTCGTGTCGCGCCGCTTCATCGCGGTGTTTCATCCGTCGGCGAAATACGAGAAGACCGTGCGGACCACCATCGTCGCGGATGAAACGTTCCGTGCCTCCGGCAAGGTGCTGGTCGATCCGGGCTGGCTCGCGGTCTATGGCGACAAGGCTGATGACGACGCGACGCCCGCGCTTTGCAAGGTCGCAGATGGCGAGTCCGTCAAAACCGACTCGATCGACCTGAAGGCGTTGCGCACCAAAGCGCCGAAGCGCTACACCGAGGCGACGCTTCTGTCGGCAATGGAAAATGCCGGCCGCCAAGTCGAAGACAAGGACATCCGCGCCGCGATGAAGGCCAACGGCATCGGCCGCCCAGCCACGCGCGCGGCGATCATCGAGGGCCTGCTCGAAGACAAGGACAAGAACGGCAATCCCAAAGAGCCCTACCTTCTGCGCGACGACAACGAGCTCGTGCCGACGCCCAAGGGCATGGACCTCATCGCGTTCCTCGAACAGGCTGGCATCGACTTTCTCGTGTCGCCGCAGATGACCGGCGAGTGGGAGCAGAAGCTGCTGCGCATGGAGAAGGGCGATTACCGCCGCATTGCGTTCATGAGCGAGATCGCTGACCTGTCGACCGGCATGGTCAACACCATCCGCGCGAAACACGGCGAGCTGCCCGAGCCGGTTGCCAAGGCTCTCGACGCACCGTGCCCGAAATGCGGCGCCGCTGTTCATGTCGACGGCCGCGCGTATCAGTGCAGCGGCTGCGACTTCAAGGTATGGGGCGAAATCCTCGGCCGGCGGCTCACCGAGGGCGAGGCCAGCAAGCTGCTCGCCGATCGCAAAACCGGTGTTCTGTCCGGTTTCACCAGCCGCTCGTCGGGCAAGAAATTTTCAGCCGCGCTGAAACTCGACATCGATACCGGCAAGATCGACTTCGAATTCGAGGACCGTGCCGCGCCGGCGTCCAACGGCGAGGCGAAGCAGCTCAAGGCCAAGTGCCCGAAATGCTCGTCGGCCATCGAAGTGCAGGCATGGAACTACGCGTGTACCGGCTGCGACTTCAAGGTGCGCACCGAAATCGCGAGCCGCAAGCTCTCTGCCTCCGACGCCGAGACCCTCATCAGCAAGGGCAAGACGGGTGTGCTTGCAGGCTTCGTCAGCAAGTCGAAACGCAAGTTCTCGGCATCGCTGAAGCTCGACGCGAGCAACGGCAGCGTCACGTTCGAATTCGAAGATCGTAAGTGAGGAGGACCTATGCAGCTCCCGTTTGAACTCGATCCGCAGATCATCCACCACATCATCTACAGCCAGGCCGGCTCGATCGGCAAAGCAATCATTGAGTTGCTGATGAATTCCGTCGACGCGCGCGCCACGGCCGTGCGGCTTTCCATGACGAAGGAGGGCTTCGAGTGCTCTGATGACGGCAACGGTTTCGCGAGCCGCGAAGACGTCATTCGCTACTTCGGGCGCTTCGGCACGCCGCACGAGGAAGGCGATGCGACCTACGGCCGATTCCGCCTCGGGCGCGGCCAGATCATGGCCCATGCCAGCACGATCTGGTGTTCGAACGCGTGGCAGATGACGGTCGACACGCGCGCGATGGGCTACAGCTACGACCTCGAGCAGCTCGTGCAGACGCTGCCGGGCTGTTCCATCACCGGCCGTTGGTACGAGCCGCTCACGGATTCTGAGCTCATGTCGGCCGTGCAGGAAATCCGCGACCTCGTGCGCTACACGCCGGTCAGCGTCGAGCTGAACGGCCGCGTCATTACCCGCGATCCCCGAACCGAGCGATGGGATGCGGAAGACGAATTTGCTTGGTATCGCGCGAAGGAAGATGGTGCCGTGTCGATCTACAACCAAGGCGTGCTGGTGCGACATGACCCCGCGCACATGTGGGGCGCAGGCGGGCTCATCGTCTCGAAGAAGGCAATCGCACTGAATGTCTCGCGTACCGAAATTCTGCGCAAGACGTGTCCGGTCTGGAAGGCGATCGCGAAGCAGTTTGGCACGCTGGCCGACGACGTTCGATCGCGACTCGGCGACCACCGCAAGACCGAAGCGAGCCGCGAGAAGTCGGCTCGCGCGCTGCTCGCCGGCGACCCGAACATCGTGCAGATCTACGAGAAAGAGGAGGTCATCACGCTGCTGCCCGGAAAGCGTAACGTCACGATGCAGGCATTCCTGCAGAAATGCCGCTACAGCCACAACAAGCGTCAAGGCAACCGCTTCACGGTCGTCGAGAACGGCTTCGACGTGCCAAAGGGCGAGGCGATCGCGCGCGAGGGGATCGCAGTCGTTGTTCACCCGAAGACGCTCGAGCGATTCGGTTGCTATAACGCACACGACCTGCTCGATTGTGTCGATCGCATCCACGCCAACATCCGCGAGGACGTCGAGAAGAACGGTACCCGTTTTTGGGGACTCGACTCGCTCAAGCTGCCCGAGCTCGTCGCCTTCTCGGCGCTGCGCGACGCATTCGTCGAGCGAACGGCGCTTGTTACCGAGCGCGATGCGCTGGACAAGGAGGCCCGCCGCGCGTGGACCGCGTTGCGCACGATTCTCCACCACTATGCTGCTGTCCTCACCGGCGGCGAACGCCGCTATCACGGCAGCCCCATTGCGAGGGGCGGCAAGTCCTTTCAGATCCTTCTCGGCCAGTCAAACACCGCCGAGGCGTGGACGGATGGCGACAGCTACATCGCGTTCACCGTCGACGTGGTGAAGCGTCTCAAGACGGTGCCGCTCAAGGCCGCCGCATACATTTTCAGCTTGATCGAACACGAGGTCGCACACGAAGGCGATAGCCTCGATTGCGGGCACGACGAAGCGTTCTACCAACGCTTCCACGATCTAACCATCAAGTATGCGCAGGAGCGCCAGTGGTACATGCACGCGTGGCTCATGCGGTACACGACCAGCATGGAAGGCGAGGGCAAACGCGCACGCGGCGAAGCATGGCGCGAGCGCTATCTTGTCGATCGCGCGGGCACGGGCCGCACGAAGCGCGGATTGCCACGCGCAATCGACGACGTGGCCACCGAACCGGCCGTCGTGACGCCAGAAGAGAACATGGCCTTCATCGACTATCAGAATGCCCGCCTCGTGCAGGCCGGCGTTTGTCCGCCTCCGCCGAACTGGACGGAGGTGCTCGACCGCGCTCGCGCTACCCAACAGCAGATCGAGGCCGAACTTCGCGCCAAGCGAGAGCGTAAAGAAGCCGAAGACGCCGCCGAGATGGCCGAGATCGACGCGTTCTACGAAGAAATGCGCCGTGAAGAGGAGGCGGCAAGGCAACGTCTCGCCTTGGTGCTGGGCGTCGATGCCAATGAGATCAGCGGCGAAGCGCTTGACCGCCTCACGGGGCCAGGACTTACCGATGACGATGTGCGAGCACTCTGGTCCGAGAAGCCGTGGGCCGAATATGAGCAGCAGTTGTACGGCATGCCCGAGGACTATGAAGACCACGGGTCGGAGCCCCACGACGTTGAGACCGACACCGATACGGATGAGGAGTCTCCCGACAACGATCCGGCCGCAGTAGAGGCGGGCGCATTCTATCCCCCTGAATTGCGCGCACTGATCCAGCCGGGCGAGACGACATGGGCGCTCGAGCGCAACGCCGCGGCGGCCGGTTTCTACCGCGTCGAGGACTATCTGAAATGGCGAGCAGAGGTGAACTCATGAAGCGCTGCGCCATCGCCCTCGCGCTCGTGGCATTGCTCGCGGCTTGCGATCGCAAGCCGCCGGCCGAGACTGCCGAGCAACAGGGCACCCATCGCGAGGTCCTGCAGGGCTTCCAAGCCACGTTCTATCGCGTCAGCGAAGGCAAGCAGCGGTGGATCGAGGTCGCGATCGCCGTCGACGGCAGCAAGACGTTCCGCATGCCGGTGTTCTTCTCCGACAATGGGCGACTGGTCCAGGTCAACGACGACGAAGCCCGCGCGCTGATCGACAAGTGGCTCAAGCAGCGCGCAGCGAATGTTGCCTCCTTCGGGTCAATCGACCCGCAGGTAGGCGGCAACACCCCGTTTCTGGCCATCGACCGCAATTCCCCATAACGGAGCGACCATGCAAGAACGCGTCTACCTCGATGCTGTACCGGCCTACCACGCGACAGCGCCCGACGGGCGCACGGTGCCGTTCATCGTGTCGCTGCTGCTGCGCGATGCCGACAACAAACCGCGCATCACGCCAGCCGTCGAGCGATCGATTGACCGCACCATCGACATTACCGGCCGCGAAGGTCTCGCGCTGGCAATCATCGCCGCTGACGACGAAATGCCGGCCACTGCCCGTCGTTACATCGAGCGGGCAATGGGCATCCCCGGCGCGATCGTGCTGTTTCGGTGCCAGAGCCCCGAAACGGCAGAGCGTTTGATGCAGCACCTGCATACCGAGTATCAGCTCACGCTCGTTCAAGAACCTGCCGAGCCCCCGCGCGATAAAGAGGGTAGCGTCTAAGGTGTTGCACGTTAATTGTTAGTCGTGTACTCTAATAACAATTACCTTGCATCGGGAGATTAGCATGCACACCTTGACCCTTGAGCAGTTGCGGGCCACCACCGACGCCGGCGGCGTCGCGGGTGTCACGCTCAAAGCGCAGGGCGGCGCCTTCTACGTACAGGTCGACACGCGCAATGGCGGGGAAGCCATTCTCGCGAAGGCCCGCAGCAGCGAACCGCGCGGTTTCGGCAATCCTGCCCAAGCGCTGACGTTGCTCCGCGGCCTCGGTCTGGCCGTCGGCTCGTTCGACGTGAAGGACTGGAACCCCGACGATAGGGAGACGACGCGAACGCGGCCCGATCGGGCTGAAGCCCTGAAGCGAACACACGAAGCGGCCGAACACGATAAGTGGTTCCGCGCGCAGGTCGAGCAGGGCCTCGCCGAGGCCGACGACCCGAATACGGAGTGGGTGCCGCACGACGTGGTGAAGGATGACATGCAGCGTCAACGCGAAGCGTTGAAGGCCCGCATCGCAGGCGGCAACAAGTGATGGTGTTGGTATGGACACCGCGCGCTCGTCGCGCTCGCGAAGAAGCAATCGACTATATCGCGGAGGACAACCCGGTTGCCGCACTTGGCCAACTCGACGAGATCGAACGGCAGACCGACATGCTGATCCAGCATCCCGAAATGGGCCGCCCCGGTCGCGTAGACGGCACACGCGAGCTGGTCGTCAGCCGCACACCGTTCATCGTCGTCTATCGCGTGAAACCGCGCGCGGGACGAATCGAATTGATCCGCTTTCTGCATGGCGCGCAGCAGTGGCCGAAGAAGTGAAGCACATCGAACAATCATCGAGAGGATCGACATGGAACTGAAAGTAAAGGACGCTGCCGGCGAAGTGCGCGCGATTGACATCGATGCGTGCAACGCTGCGATTGTCGCCGGCACCGACGGCTTCGCCATATCGCTGCTTGACAGTCTCACGGCTGACGAGTGCCGACAGCTCTATCAATGGTGCAACGACCAAAGCGCGAATGCGAGCGGCGCAATCGACATAACCGCTTGGCCTGGCTGGAATGACACTGCGGCTCAACAGTTTCAACGTGCCGCTAACAAATGTCGGAACTACAACATCAATGTCCAGACGATATCGCAATCGTTCGTTCAACTCATTGTAGGAGCACCGTCCAGCGGCAAATCGGTGATGATGAACACGATTTCCGTGACCGACCCGGCCGCGCCGGAATCGAAGGAGGGCAACTGACATGAAGGCAGCCGTACAGACGAGCGTCGCGATCGTCGCCCTTCTCGTAGGATTGTTTTTCTGTTTCGCAGCCGCGCGCGGCTACATGCTGCACAACACCATCGCTTTCAGACCGCTGCTGTTCGGTCTGGTCGACGTGGTTGTCGCATGTGTGTTGCTGCGCCACGCCTACATGGCCCGCAAGGCCCGGAGCATGACGTTATGACTACTTGGACTGACGACCAGCTTGCCGATTACGAGTGCGCGCTCGAAACGATCGGCAACGTAATCGCCTTGAAGGCGCGCGACATCGAAGAGGAAAAGGCGAAGAACGCGCCGGACGTTGACCGGCTCGCCGAACTGCGTCGGCAGCAAGCCGACCTCGCCGGGGAGCGCAGCCGCCTGCGCATCGGCGACCACGATGCTGTCGCGCGCGTCATTGAACAATATGGCAGGCTCGTGCGCGCGAGCGCATGACGACTTGAGGCCACGATGACGGTCATCCACGACAATCGCCCGCGCGGGCTCTCGGTCGAAGAGGCGCAGCAAGCCGTCGACGAGTTCCTCGCCGAGTACAACGGGAACATTCCCGTAACCGCCATTGTGCGTGCGACGCAGGAGGAAATCTATGGACCCGAAGCATCCCGTGAAAAACTCGGCTACCGCATCGACGGGGCATACCACCCGGCCCGACGCATCTTTACCCTTGCAGCTTCCAATATGGGTGACGAAGGGGCCGTCCGACGAGCCCTTCGCCACGAGCTGCTCGGCCACTACGGGCTCAACACTTTCAGCCCGACTGAAAAGCGCGCTCTGCTCGATCGCGTTCTGGAAACGCGGCACGAGCCATCGCTGAGCCATATCTGGAAGCGGGTAGAGTGCGATTACGCCTCGCTTCCAGATCTGTACAAGGCCGAGGAAGTGTTCGCCTTCGTCGCCGAGGAAGAACGGAGCTTCGTCGGGCGTGCGTGGGACGGCGTGCGCGCGACGCTCCAGCGTGCCCTGCGCGCAACGGGCCTTTCGAAGGGCCCGCTTACGCTCGCAGAGCTACGCGACGCCGCACGCGACATCGCCACGGGCATCCGCGCCGGCGATCGCCAGCAGCAGACCTTTCCGCAGACCGACACTGCGCAGTTTCGGCTGGACTCTGAAACGCACGGCGAGATCCTGCGCGAGATCCAGACCCAAGCACTCGCGATCACGCGGCCCGTCCAGCGACCCGTAGCGATCATCCTTGGCGGCCAACCGGGCGCAGGCAAGGCAGCGCTCGCCAGCGTAGCGCTGGACGAGCTCGCCGGCAATGCCGTGAAGATCGACGCGGACGAACTCCGCAAGAACCATCCAAGGTACATCGCGCTGATGCGCGAGGATGACCGCACGGCGGCAGACCGCACCCACGGTGATGCGGGCCCGTGGGCCGTCAAACTGACGAGCGCCGCGATGGCCGCGCGTCGAAACCTGATCGTAGACGGCACGATGCGCGACCCTGACAACCTCGCCAAGCTCTGCCGGAAACTGCGCGATGCCGGCTACCGGATCGAGGCCCGCGTGATGGCCGTCAACGCGCTTGTCAGTCGCCTAAGCATCCACGAGCGCTATGAGCGCCAGGTGCAGGCCAACGGCTTCGGCCGTTGGTCGAATCGCGATAAGCACGATGCAGCGTTCACCGGCGTTCCGCTGACTGTCGAGAAGCTCGAGGCCGAGCAGCTCGTCGACCGGATGACCGTGTTTGCGCGAAACAGCGACGAGCCGGTCTACGACAATCGCCTCGTCGCCGCGCAATGGGAGCAGCCACCGGCAGGCCGCGAGCGTGTCGACGCCGAGCGCTCACGCGAATGGTCATCTACCGAACGCCACCAGTTCGTCGGCAGGCTCGACGCGATCGCACGTCGCATGGAGCAGCGAGGAGCAGGCGAAGCCGACTTCAGGTCGCTGGCCGATCTGCGCGCCGACTTCGAGCGCGAGCACCAAGCTGACCGCCACGCGCCGCGCGTGCCGCACCGCGTCGCGCCGAAACCGGGAGGCTGACGCCGATATACGACACTCGCAGACATACGCCGCATACGCCACAGAACCTGCCCGTATGGCCGTATGTTCAATCCCGCTAGCCGTTTTGGACGTATTTTGTATAATGCCTATGATACAAACGGCTAGAGGGCGTACATCATGGCGAAAAAACGGCAGCCGGCCGACGATCTCAATCAGTTTTCATTCGATTTCGAATTCAACGAGACCGCCGACATCATCGACAGCCTTCAGGCACAGATCGATGTCGACGAAGATGAAGGAGCACAGCATGCTTATCGGACAAACTCAGCCGCTGACGATCGCGGCCAAAATCCTCAAGCCGACGACGATCCAAGCCGTCCGGCGTTCGCCCTCGTATCACCTGCAGGGCTGGAAAATCCTCGACCGCTGGGCGTTCAACAGCCCGGAGAAACTGCGCTCGCTGGAAGCGCAGGGCGAGGTAATTCTGCTGGGCAGACTGCTCGAGCAGCAGACGATCGAGCACCAGGTCTTGAGCCGGTCGATCGACCAGAAGCAGAACGGACTGACGGAACACGAGATTCTGGCCAGCAACGAGATCAACACCGAGCTGTAACGCCGGTCGATTACACGATCACCGCAGCGGATCAGCTCGGCGAGGGCGGAGCCAAGGCCAAATATCGCGACAACATCGCTGCCTTGAAGCTGCTCATGCAGCTCCGCGAACAGGCTCGCGCCGCGACGCCCGACGAACAGGCGATCCTCGTGCGCTACGTTGGTTGGGGCGGTCTCCCGCAGGCGTTCGACCATCGCAACCAGGACTGGCAGGACCAGTACCTCGAGCTCGCCGCGCTCCTCCCGAAAGACGAATACGACCGTGCACGCCGTTCCACGCAGGACGCGCACTACACGTCGCAGATCGTCATCGACGGCATCTACAAGGGCCTCCAACGTATCGGCTTCGACGGTGGCCGGGTCTTCGAGCCGTCGGCCGGCATCGGCAACTTCGTCGGCCTCATGCCGGCGCCGATGCGAACCGCGAGCCATTTCACCGCGATCGAGCTCGACCCGCTGACCGCCGAGATCGCGCGTCATCTCTATCCGAGCGCGACGCATATCAACCGTGGCCTGCAGGACGTTGTGATTCCCGCCGGTCACTTCGACGCCTGCGTCGGCAATCCGCCATTCGGCACTCAATCGCTCTACGATCCGCACCATCGTGAGTTGGGCGGCTTCTCGATCCACAACTATTTTCTCGCGAAGTCGATCGACAAGCTCCGCGAGGGCGGGGTGATGGCCGTCGTCGTCAGCCGCTACTTCCTCGACGCGGCCAACACCGCGGCGCGCGTGCACATCGCCGATCGCGCCCACTTCCTCGGCGCGATCCGTCTGCCGAACACCGCATTTAAGCGCAACGCGCTCACCGAAGTTACGACCGACATCATCTTTTTTCAGAAGGCGGCCGCCGGCGATACTCCCGATCGCCGCTGGGTGGATGTCGGCGAAATACGAGACCACGAGACTGGCGAGGCGATCACGCTCAACCGCTATTTCGTCGACCATCCCGAGCAGATGGCCGGTCGCATGGCCATCACCAGCAAGATGCACCGCGACACGGCGGACCTGTTGCCGGAGGCCGGCGTCGATCTCGCCGACTCGATCGAGAAGCGCCTGCAGGCGCTGCCTGCTGACGTATATCGACCAGCGACCGATGTCGCTGCTGCGGTCGACGAACGCGAGGAGAAGCCGGCGCTCACGCTGCCCGACACGCTCAAGATCGGCTCGTTCTTCACCGCGCCGAACGGACGCCTCGCACGACGCCTGCCGGACATCCTCGACGAGCACGACTATGCCTACGTCGAACCGAAGAACGAGCGCGCCGGCGCACGCATTAAAGGCATGGTGCAAGTGCGCGAGGCGCTGCGCGACCTCATGCTGGCCGAGCAGTCTGAGCACGTCACCGACTTCGCACTGACCTCGAAGCGCACGACGCTCAATCGCGTCTATGACGAATTCGTGCGCAAGTTCGGGCACGTCAGCTCGCAGGCGAACCGCCTCGCCATGTCGGAAGATCCCGAGTATCCGCTGCTGCACGCACTCGAAAGCGACTACGACAAGGGCATCTCGCCCGAGACAGCGAAGAAGCACGGCGTGGAGCCGCGCCGGCCGAGCGCGAACAAGGCGGCGATCTTCTCGAAGCGCGTCATGAGTCCACGTAAGGAAGTCACGCACGTCGAGACGGCGAAGGACGCGCTTGTGGTGTCCATGAACGAGAGCGGCCGCATCGACCTCGCGCGCATGATGCGCCTAACGGGCAAGCCCGAGGACGAGTTGATTCGCGATCTCAAAGGGCTTATCTACCTGAATCCCGAGCGCGATCGCTGGGAGACGGCGGACCAGTATCTGACCGGCAATGTGAAAGCGAAGCTGCGCACGGCCGAAACGGCCGCCGGGCAGAATCCGCGCTACATCGAGAACGTCGACGCACTGCGCGCCGTTCAGCCCGCCGACATCGAGCCGGTCGATATCTCCATCCAGCTCGGCTCGACGTGGGTACCCGACCAGGTGATCGGTCAGTTTGTCGGCCACTTGCTCGGCGACGTGCGCCGCCGCATCACGTATCAGGAAACGCTGGGCAAGTGGCTCGTCGACATCGAGCACGGTGATCGCACCACGGCACGCGTCACATGGGGCACCGAGGCATATCCCGCCAACGAGCTCATGGAGTCGATCCTGACGAACCGGCCGATCCAGGTCAAGGTCGAGGCCGGCAAGGACGCGAACGGGAACAAGATATACCGCGTTGATGACGCACAGACGGCGGCCGCCAACCAGAAGGCCGACGAGATCCGGCAGGCGTTCCTCGATTGGGTGTGGGAGGACAAGGATCGCCGCGAGACGCTCGCCCGAATCTACAACGATCGCTTCAACACGAACATTCCGGCGAAGTACGACGGATCGCACCTGGACCTTCCCGGCGCGTCGCTCGACATCACGCTGCGGCCGCACCAGAAAGACGCTATCTGGCGCGGCATTCAGGACGGGACCGCGTTGTTCGATCACGTCGTCGGCGCCGGCAAGACGCTCGTGTGCGTCGGCACCATCATGGAGAGCAAGCGCATGGGCCTGATGTCGAAGCCCATGCTCGTCGTTCCGAACCATCTGCTGCTGCAATGGAAGGACGCTTTCTACTCGCTATATCCCAACGCGAACATTCTCGTCGCCGAAAAAAGCGACTTCAAGAAGGAGAATCGCGAGCGCCTGTTCGGTCGCATCGCAACCGGCGATTGGGACGCCGTGATCGTCGCTCACAGCTCGTTCAAGAAGATCGGCATGCCCGAGGATACGCTGCGCGAGCTGCTCGAGGAACAGATCGAGGACCTGAGCGACGCCATCACGCAGATCAAGGCTGAGCAGGGCGACCGGATCACGATCAAGGAGATGGAAAAGGCGAAGGAGCGCATGACCGAGCGCCTCGAGCGCAAAGCCGACACCGGCGCGAAAGACCAGGCGGTTAGCTTCGCCGACCTCGGCGTCGACTCACTCTTTGTTGACGAAGCGCACGAGTTCAAGAACCTCTTCATCACGACGACGCTCAGCCGCGTGTCCGGACTTGGCAATCTCGCAGGATCGGAGAAGGCATTCGACTTGTTCGTGAAGGCCCGTTACCTGCAGCAGCGCAACGACGGCCGCGGCATCTTCTTCGCGACTGGCACACCGATCAGCAACACGATCGCCGAGCTTTACACCATGCAGCGCTACCTTCAGTACGACGAGCTCAAGGCGCGCGGCATCGTCCACTTCGATGCATGGGCCTCCACCTTCGGGCAGGTGGTCACGGGCTGGGAGCTTGATGCCACAGGCGTTAATTACCGTCTGAACAGCCGGTTCTCGAAGTTCCAGAACGTTCCCGAGCTCATCTCGCTGTACCGCACGTTCGCCGACGTTATCACGAAGTCGGATCTCGACCGCCAGGCCGCAGAACGTGGCACCCGCTTCCCGGTTCCGAAGATCAAGGGCGGGCGGCCGCAGAACATCATCGTCGAGCGATCGGAGGCGCAAGCGCTGTTCATGGGCGTGCAGACACCCGTGCTCGACGACAAGGGCGAGGCGGTCCTGCGCGGCGACGGCATGCCGCTGAAGAACTGGAACAGTGGCTCGATCATTCACCGGATGGAGAACCTGCCCAAGGACCCGCGCGTCGACAACCCGCTCAAGATCACGAACGATGCACGCAAGGCCGGCCTCGACTTCCGCCTCATCAGTCCGCACGCGGCCGACGACGCCGGCAGCAAGATCAACACGGCGATCGACAACATCTATCGCATATGGGAGGCGTGGAAGGACCGGAAGGGCACGCAACTCGTGTTCTGCGATCTGTCGACGCCAAAACTGTCAAAGAAAGCCGCGCCGATCGCGCCGGCGGACGGCGATGACGAGGGCGACGACGAAGCGCCCGCCATCTCGATGGACGAGTTGCTGGCCAGCAACGCGGACTTTTCCGTCTACGATGACATCAAGGCGAAGCTGATCGCGCGCGGCGTGCCCGAGCATGAGATCCGCTTCATCCACGAGGCGACGACGGATCTGCAGAAGGCGAAGCTGTTCGACGACATGAACCGCGGCCACTCGCGCATCATGCTCGGCTCGACTGCGAAGATGGGCGCCGGCACGAACGTTCAGCGGCGACTCGTCGCCGAGCACCATCTCGACGCGCCGTGGCGGCCGAGCGATCTGGAGCAGCGTGAGGGCCGCATTCTGAGGCAGGGCAACCTCTTTTACGAAGAGGACCCAGACGGCTTCGAGGTCGAGATTCTGCGCTATGCGACTAAGCAGACCTACGACAGCCGCATGTGGCAGACGATCGAATACAAGGCCGCCGGCATCGAACAGTTCCGTAAGGGCGACAGTCTCCAGCGCGTGATCGAAGACGTTGCGAGCGAAGCCGCCAATGCGGCCGAGATGAAGGCCGCCGCGACGGGCAATCCGCTGATCTTCTTGCAGGTGCAGCTCAGTGCCGATCTGAAGAAGGTCGAGGCACTGTTCTCGAACTACAAGCGCAATCAGCACAGTCTCGAAAGCCGCGTCGGTTGGCTGGCCGATGCCGACAAGCGTGCTGATCGCGCTATCGCGCGCTGGAACCGCGAGATCGAGATCCGCGATGCAGCAACGACCGAGCAGTTCCGATTCGAGACCAAGAGCCGCGTCTATGGTGAGAAGGATCGGGAGACGCTGCTGGGCGAGGTCATGTACGCGATGAAGAAGGCCGTCGAACGACGGGCGGTCGGCATTCTTGACCGACCCACCGAGATGCCAGTCGGCCGCTATCGCGGGTTCGACATCAAGGTCTACGCCAGTCGCGACGAAATCCAGTTCACGCTGACCGGTTCCGACACTTACGAGCCCGAGAACCTGAGCTACCGCGCCGAGGAGAAATTCAGCATCACGGGTTTCGTCCATCGGCTCGACAACTTCGTGGCGCGGTTCGAGGACTGGCGACAGGAGGCCGAGGAGACGCGCGAGAAAGAGCGTCGTGAACACGCGAAGGCCGTCGCGGAGCAGGGCAAGCCGTTTCCGCAGCAGGCGCGCCTCGAGGCGTTGCGCCAAGACGTGCGCGACGTCATGACCGAGCTGAAGCTGATGCAGGCCGACGACAACTACGTGTCGCAGTGGCAGCCGCAGTCGCGGACCACCGACGGCAATGCCGGCCAGCAGCAGGACCGGTTCCGCATGCGCGCATGACGGGCAGGCACAAGATGTTGTGTCCGACCAGCTGCTCCTAACCACAACATCTTGTGTCACAGCCGCCGCGATCGCGGCGGTTTTTTCTTGCCTGCAAGCAGGCGGGCAGGGCACCCACCCATCCCCCGCCTTCCCGCCCTGCGGGAAGGAGCGAGTCGCCCTCTGTCGTCAAGGGTGCGGGGGAGATGAAACCACCCCCACACCCTCGACTGGAGCGTCTATCCCGGCACGCCAGCCCGTCAAGGGCCGCTGCGCTGCCGTCCTCACCCGTTCGGTGCTCGACCTGGCCTGCGGCCAGCTCTGCGCTCCGCTGCGGCTTCCGGGCGCCCCCTTGACCGCCTGACATGCCTCAACACCCACCAAATATTTACGTAATTGTGCAATTGCGTATTTACGTAAGTACGTAAGCGGGCTATAATATCTTCATGCAGTGACGGCCACGCCTCACCGCATCCCGGCCGGAACCACTGGCGGCTACCAGTCCCCGGCTACGTCGTTCACCGTCCCGTCTAGGAGCATTGGCATGAGCGCGAGTCTGTTCACACTGCATCATTGGATCGTAGTCCTAAGTTGCGCGTACATGGAGTACACGTACACGCCGTGGAACGGTCGCAACTACTACCGCCGCACGGTCGATTACGGCCGCGTCGTCTGGTGCTAACCAGACAAAAACTTCACTGATCGCATTGGCGGCTACCGATGCGATCGGTTCCTGCAACACCCACGTCTAGGAGCAACCATGCACATCAAGTTTCCGGTGCAGAAGGGCATGGCCCTCGCCGAGCTCGGCTACGGCGAAAGCCTGCTGGTTCCGTGCAACGATCGCACGGTGCAATCCGTCCAGTCGTCCATTCAATCGCTTTACGCGAAGAAGGGGCTCGCCTCCCGCGAGTTCTCTCAGCGCAAGGCGCTGCTGATCCTCGACGAGCACGTCCTGCCGGTGCCGGTCGTCATCGTCACCCGTCAACGTGCCGAAGTGCTCGAGGAGGTGCCGGCATGAGCAACCTCCTCGATTGCGTGAAGATCCGTGCGATGACGGCGGCCGACGCAGCGGCCGCGATGCGCACGCTGGCCAGCAAGATCGACGCCCAGGTCGGCATCGGCATTTGGGAAGGCTCGATCACGGGCACGCTGAGCGGGCAGACCTACGACGGCAACGACGGCAAGCACGTCGCCGTGTTCCACGACACCAGCTTGGTCGCACCGTTCGGCCCGCACGGCGACGCAGAGAGCGAGGCATGCGCCGCACTGTTCTGCCTTGCCGTGAAGCACGCCGAGGCGCTTGGCGGCCTCGTAGAAGCCGCACAAGCCGTTCTCGACTCGTGGGAGAAGGGCGATCTCGCCGCAGCCGTCCGCAGCCTGTCTGCGGGCCTGCAACGCGTCACTGAGTAGGGGAGGCCGGCATGTCCATCCGCAACATGCCGGTCGACCAGCGCAACGCGAGGCCGGAGCCGGGCCTCGTGATGCGCGTCGGCCTGCCGCATCGAGGCGGGAAGCTCGCCTTCCACGCTTTCAACAACGACTATCCGGTAATGGTGAGCGCTAACGCGTTCTGGAATCCGGCCACTCGTCGCTTTCACTTCCCGCAGGCCAGCGACATCGAGGAGCTCGACTTTGCCGTCGACAGCGCAGGCTTCACCGCGATGAAGCTCTGGCAGAGCAAGGGGCAGCAGCAGGGCATTGCCGGCATCTTCCCGTGGACTTACGCGCAGTACATCGAGTTCGCGACGTCGATCGGCGCGGCCTGGTGGGCGCAGCCGGACCTTTGCTGCGAACCCGAAATTGCACGGAATCAGGACGAGATCGACTACCGCGTCGACGCGACGGCAACGCTCCTCGAAGGTACGTTGCGCGTTGTCCATCACTGGCAGGCCGAGCTCGCGAAGACGTGCAGCCAGCGCGTCGTGATGAACCTCCTACAGCCGCCCGTGCCCGTCATTCAGGGCTGGTCGGCCAGCGATTACCTGCGCAGCCTCGATCTGCTCCTGCAGGTGTGGGAGCGTTGGCGGCCGTGGTATGCACCGCCGGCGCTGATCGGCATCGGATCTGTATGCCGACGCAGCCTGCACCACCCGACACATGGCTTGTTCGCGATCCTCGCGGCGCTCGAGGGGCATCTGCCGGCCGGGTCGCGCTTGCACATGTTCGGCGTGAAGGGGAGTGCGCTGTCGGAGTTGAAGATGTTCGACTTCGTCGCGTCGGCCGACTCGATGGCCTACGACTTCGGCGCGCGCATGACGGCGCGCAAACGCGGCGCGTCCAACAGCATCGCGCATCGTTCTGCGGAAATGAGCCGCTGGATGACGGCCGCGCAGGAGCGCCTGCGCCCGGCCGCCGGCGACCAGCTACGCCTGTCGTTCACCACTGACCAGTAAGGAACCACCATGAGCAAGGAACAACGCACTACGGCGTTTCGCACGGAACTGATCGCCCTCGTGAACTCCCACATCCGCGAGAACCAGATCATTCCCGAGGAGGTGGCCACCGTCTTCGCCGAAGAGGCCAAGGAGGCGCTGGACAGTCTCGCGTGGAAGCCGCACCCGCAGCGTGCCGCGAGCGAGCACCTGGTCGCGGCCGCGGCGTGTCTGAAGGACGGCCGCGTCATCCCGGTGCCGAACTTCGAGATCCTGTTCCCCGACGTCGACGACAAGGAGTAGGGCAGATCCACGCGCGAGGCACCAAGAGAAAAGGCCGGGAAATCCCCGGCCTTTTTCGTATATCGCCGTCGCCTTCACGCCGGCCGCGGTGCGCTGCTGCGCCGCGCGCGAGTCTCCTGCAGGCGCTGCATCTGTTCGTTGGCCAGCCGCGAACGCGGCGTCACACCGAGCTGCGCGTCGATCGCGTCGCATGCTGCCTGGAAGCTGCCGTAAGTGCCCTTAAGCACCTTGTCGCCATCCTTCGGCGCCGACGGAATACCGCTGCCGTAGGTCGTGTGGGTCTTCGCCATGACCTGATACACGTTGTAGCGGTCGACGACACCATCACCCTCGTGCTGGATGTCGAGGCGCTTGGCCGTGACTTCGCGCCCTGGATCGCCGCGATCGTTCGGCACGTTCGCGCGCGCAACGTGGTCGTACTCGCGCGATCGGAAGACGGTCTTGCCGACGACGACGTGTTCCTGCATTCGCGGATCGCTATCGGCCGGCGTAACGGGCTGGCACTCGACCATGAACACACGGTTCATGGTCGGATCTTCGAAGGGCGGCTTGCTGCCTGGCCCTTCGTGTTGTGCGAGTTGCGCGGCCACCTGGCGCGCGAGCTGCGCCACGTCGCGATCGACGCGATGATTGTCGACCGCTTGGATGATTGCCTTGTACTCGCTGCCCGTCAGGCGATGCCGTCGCTTTTCGTGGATGTCCTGCAGCAGCTCTTGGCATTGCTCGAGCGAAAGCGTCAGCACGCTATTCATCGCTTCACCCCCCGAGTCGCGACCTGTCGTAGTTGCACGCGAAGCATAGAGCTCACCAGCTCGGCGATGACGGCAATCGCGGCCGATGCGATGAGCGGCTTCGTCGTCCACTGCGCGATGCTGTCATCCATGCTGAGACCCTTCGTGTGCAGCACGATGCTGCTCACGACAGCAAGGGCAAGCACGAAGACGACACCGATTTTCCCGAGGCGGGAAAGTCGGTTCAGGAAGACGATCGTCTGGTTGAGCAGCAACTGGTTCATCAGGCTCTCCATTAGCTCGCGCTATCGAATTCCCCGCGCCGATAGACGCAATTTTACATAATAAAGATTATCGGTATTTTTGTAAGTTGTTGATTTTGCAGGAAATTTCAGGTTTTAGCCGCCGCTCGAACGATCTTTGGTGCATATCCGGACAACTGCTTGATGAGCGGATGCTCGGCTTCGAATCGGTCGATAGCTTTCAACGTCTCGCGGCGTTTTTCGAGCGCCGTATTCATCGGAGCGTTTTGCTGGGTGACGACTTCCTCGCCATGTTTCTCGACTCGGGCGTCGTAGCCCAAGCCTCGATCTGGCAGCGCATCTTGCGAGCCTCGAAGTTCAGCAAATGCGGCCGCATCTTCATCGTAGAGTTGTCGGTGCCGCGCGATGAGACTCTGACGTTCTTCCGCCGAATAGAACGTCTTCAAAAGCTGCAGTGCGGAGAGCGTTTCCAGAGATCTGGCGATGCTCCTCAGTTGCTCCAAAGTTTGATCGGTTTCCTTCGTATTCATCGATGGCCCTTGCTGTTCAATTACACGAAATCCCCACCCATCCCCCGCCTTCCCGCTCTGCGGGAAGGAGCGAGTCGCCCTCTGTCGTCAAGGGTGCGGGGGTAAGCCCCAACCCCCACACCCTTGCCTGGAGCGTCTACACCGGTACGCCAGCCCGTCAAGGGCCGCTGCGCTGCCGTCCTCACCCGTTCGGTGCTCGACCTGGCCTGCGGCCAGCTCTGCGCTCCGCTGCGGCTTCCGGGCGTCCCCTTGACCGTCTGCCATGCCCACAAATCAAACGCAAATACATACATACGTAATTGCGTACACTAATCCGGCAATCGACACCCTTTCCGCTGCTGGATATCTCGATCGCTCGGCCTCGAGGAGGCATCGAAGCGGAACGTCCCATCGTCGTACAGCTCAAGCCAACCCCACACGCATTCAAGCTCGGATTGACCTGGTTGCGGAGGCTTTTCCCACCACGGTTCGCGACTCATCAGTGCCGGCATGGCCATCTCCCTCACCTGCAGGTGTCGTTCGAGATCCCGCCGTCCGGGTTCGTGTCGACGCACACGGCGTTGCCTGTCGCGACGACGAAGTAGCGCGCGATGCCGGTCTGCGTGGACACAACCACCGCCGCGGCCGCCAGAAGCAGCCACAGCAGGCCCAAACCGATATTTCGCACTGCCTTGCCGCCCGAGCGTGCCTTCATCGCCGTGTCCCCTGCGTGTTAAAGATCGAAGCTGGCCAGCGGCGCCTTGGTCTGCGCATTCACCAGCTCGAGGTGCGCACGCGAGACGACGGCGAGCGCCGTGCCGTTCTCCGCGCGCGGCACGTACAGATACAGCGTGCCCTGCAGAGCGAGCGCGTTCTGAACGCGTGCCGCCTCAATGAGTTTCGCCTGCGCCTCATCGGAGACGGGCAAGCTGCACGGGAAATCCGACGGCAAAATTCGCAGCGTCGTGCCTTGCTGATTCCGCAGAATCCCTGCCCAGCAATACTGGCCGTAGCTCGTCAGCGGGAAACTCTTCGTGTTGAAGTCGTACTGGCTCACAGTGACGTTCGTCAGACCCAGCGGCTTCTGCGAATACCCGGACACCGGCAGCGCGTAGTAGTCGTGCTTCCGGTATTCGTCCATTGCGGCATTGATGCGCGGCAACTCGGTCGCGGCGAGATCCTTCTTCTTGAAGGCGTCGGTCTCGTTGTAGTACGAGGGCGACAGGCGGTTGAGCTTGTCTTCATCGCTCACTGCACCCTGCGTCTTCGCCGAAACGATATACGTCAGGGCCATGCCTGCCGGTTCACCGTTCAGATCGACATAGCTCGCCACCGGCACGCTGCGGTCCGGCTTCGGTAGCGTCGGCACCTGCGCGGCGGCCGGCGCCGGCGCTGGATCAGGCAGCTTCGGACTGTTCAGCAGCGACGCGGGCGACGCATTGGTCTGCCCCGCGCTGGCCTGCACCGAATCTTTCTTGCCATCGCACCCGGCGAGTACAAGGCCAACGGCCAACAGCATCGCACCAGCTTTCAAAGTCATCCATCAGTCTCCATGCAAAAATGGGCATGGTCGCCTCACAGCAACACATGCCCACAGGTTTGCCTATACGGCCTGCTCTCAGCCGAAAATCGTGACGAGGTTCGCCTTGCACTCGTCGGCTTTCCGACGGTCGATACGCACACCCACAACCGGCAACGCGGGCACACGCGTCAGCAGCTTCAGCAGCGCCGGTTTGTTCTTCTCGACGTCCAGCTCCCATGCGTTCACGTTGTCGAAGTCCACGAGCGTCTCGGTGCCGTCGTTGACATCGACGTAGAGCGCTTTGCGCGTCTTCGGATCGAAGCCGACGTAGCGGTTGTAGATCACCGACACGACCTCCCACTGCGGCGCGAAGCCCTTCGCCTTGAAATTGGCGACGCGGGCGAGCACGCGGCCGCGCAGGAAATTCGGCAACGTCTTCAGCAGCAGGTAGCCGAGCACGAAATAGCCGAGGCAGCCAACCAGCAGCGGCACCGACACCTCGAGATCCTTGCCGGCATGGTTGGCCACGATGAAGAAAAGCGGCACAGCCAGCACCAGGCCAAGCAGGTAGAACGGGCGGAGCACATACCAGATGATGTTCATTTTGGTCCTCCTTAGTATGCCGCGATTTTGTATCACGTCTTGCATACGGAATTTCTACAAGGTCATTCTAGCATGAGCTATTGACAAGGGCCAGCACTATTGATAAGGGGCCGACTCCTGCGAGCCAGCCCCCATTCACATCACGCCTTGATGCCGTCGCCCGGCTTGTTGCCACCGGCGCCCGGTCCTCGACCACCGCCCCCACGACCGCCCGGCATCATGTGCTCGAGCTTGTTCGAGAAGACGTTGAGCGCGTTGCGCATGCGGTCGTTGTCGTCGCGTCCCACCGTCGCCGAGGCGTGGCCACCCACCCAATTGATCACCTGGTCCGGCACGATGAAGATTAGGTTGAAGCAGCTATGCACGAGGTTCAGGCACATCGACGCGTAGATCGCGAGGAAAAAGATGATGCTGAACAGACCTGTCACGGAGTCGAACTGCGCATTGGCCACCGCGATGCCGTACAGCAGATTTAACAGCGTGCCGCCCGCGATGACGCCGGCACCGCCGAGGAAGAACCCGATCACCATCAAGATCGGACGCACCATCACGTTCAACAGGAAGATGTAACCGTGTGCGGTGCGATGACCGAGGCCATCGCCCTCACCGCCTAAGTGCGTGATCGCCCACAGCGGAGCGGCAATGATCGCCTCGCCCACCACGACGAGCCAGTTCACGGCCGCCCCGAACCAGATGATGAACGGAACCATCGGCAGATAGGTCGACAAGGTGCCGCCAAGGATGAACAGCGCAATGATCGCCATCACGATGAACGGCGACATCGCGTCAAGCACACCTTGCAAGGCGTCACCGATCGACGACACGGCGTTAGCCACCTTCGCAAACATGCCGGCGACGCTCCACCCTTCTTTGACCTGCGCGATCGCCTTTGCGGTCACGTAGGCGCCCAGCCCCGTCTCCGCGGCCGCCATCGTGTAGTCGCCGAGATTCTTCATCTTAATGAGCGGATTGACTTGCCCGCGCCCTTCCCCGCCGGCGTTGATGTCGATCATGTAGTTGACGATCCGCTGACCAGGCGCGTTGAAGAAGCTGCCGATGATCTTGTTCGCGTCCGAGCCGGCCGCGCCCTTCGAATAGTCACCCGTGCTCGACGTGCCCAGCGTCGGCGTGTACGTCGACGTCGCTTGCTGCGCCTTGTACGCCGCCATCGAGCTCTGGTAGACCGTCAGCATGGCCGGATCGCCTTCCGACGACATGCCGTACACAGAAGCCTTTGCCGCTACCGCGTCGGAGAGCTTCGTGTTGGCCTGAGCGAACGTCTGATACCACGCGCCCAGCGTCCACCACCCGCCTTCCTTGATCGACGTGCTCAACTGGCTAGCCAGTTGAGCAATGTTGCCCTGCTTCGTCGCAGCCATGCTGCTGATGGTGTTTTCGTACTGCTGAGCCGCCGACTGGATCGCAATCTCCGCGTCGGGTAGCGCTCCGCCTCCGCCATTCTGTTTCTGGATCACAGCGTTGACGAAACCCTGCGCGGATGACGTCAGGCTCGATTGCATCGCTTGCAGCGCCTGCAGGTGCGCTTGGCGAATATCCGACGTGTCGATCGTACCGCTAAACCAGTTAGTCGACTGCGACTGCGGCTGGAGATCGTTGTTGATGTCGGCACCACCGCAGACAAAGCTCGAGTTCTTCAACACGAAACCCGAGTTGGTCGGCGACTGCTGGATGTAGCCGTCCTGAGTCACCAGCGCGCCGCTCGACTCGGCCTGCGCCAAGCCGGCATTGATCGCGTGCATGCACAGGTTCGACTCGAACACGCTATGCGCGAGGTTGATCGTGCTCGGCATCACCGGCTGCACAACCATCGACTGGCCGTTCTCGAAGGCCGACACCGACGCGTCGACGCCGAGGTTGGCGATCCCGACGCCCATCAGCGAAGCACCCCACAGCATCAGCAACTGCGAGAGCGACCAGCCGTTCGCGGTCGGCACGAGCGAGGCAAGACCCCACACGATCCGAATCGGCCCCCACATCGTGTGCTTCTCGCGGTCGAACACGGCACCATCATGGGCCGTCTGCGACACCTTCTTGAACATCACGTAGCACGCGAAGAACGCGCCGACGACGAGCAGCGCCCCGTTTGCGACTTGGAAAATTCCGGCCAGAATCGTATCGCTGCCGCCGGCGCCGCCCGTAGCGAGCGGGTTGTTGACGACGTTGCCGTAGATCGATACCAGAGCTTCACGGGACTTGTCGCCCGAGCGTTGAGCGGCCTGCGTGATCTCGCCGATCGACGTAGTTTGCGCCAGTGCTGGCAGTGACAGCAGGGCCGCTATGCCGGCCATGAGGCCGGCGAAAATGCGGGAGGTCTTCATGCGCGCGACCCTCCCTTGCGGCTGAACTCGGGATCGAGCGTGACCCACCACCATCCCTTCACTTCGCGCATGAAATCACCGAGGCCGCCCCTCTCCTCTTTTGAGAGCCGGTGCGTCCGCAACTGCCACAACCGGAGTTGCGCGCCCAGCGCAACCATGAAGAACACGGGCTGGCTCGCGAGCAGCGAAATTGCCCCGAGTGCGATGCCGCGGTTATGACCGAACCAGATCCCGCCCAGCATGCCGTAGAGGGCCATCAATGCGAAGAACGCTGCGGTGCCGATCGCGACGCGCTTCTTGCCGAGAAAATAGCGGTACAACTCGTCTTCGCTGAGCGCATTCTCAGAGCGCTTGCTCATCGCATCCGAGAACGAGTCGTTGCGCTGCTCCTTCGGCCCCTTGATGCCTTCGACGATCGTCTTGCGCGCGTCGTCGCCCAGCTCCTTCAGGGCGCCGAGGCTTTCCTTCGTCCGTTCGGCTTCCTTTTTCGCGAGCGCGACGGTCCGCCGCATCGCCGCGAACGGCAACAGTACGCGCCATGCGACCTTGCCCGTCGTGCGCAACGCGCTCTTCTTCTCTTCCGTAGCCATCACTGACCTCCCATACGGCCGCCAATCGCCCGGTACTTCTGCGTCAGGATCGGCTCGTATTCCTGACGCGCTAGGCTCGCGAGAATCTGACCATTGATGACGTTGCCCTTGCGCATCTCGTTTTCGACCTTGAGCAGCAGCCAGTTATTGAGCGACGAGACGCGAATTTGCTCGCGCACCAGGTTATCGCCGCTCATGGCCTGCAGATCCGTCTGGTACGCCGTGTTCGCATACCGTCGGCCGACTTCGAAGGCTTCAAACTCGCGCGCGGACATCATGCCGGTTGCCTTCGCTTGCGACGACGCCACCTGGTTGTAATACGACGCCGCCGACGGCGCTTGCAGCGCATCGGTCAGCAGATCCTTCGTCGCCGAGTTCGGCTGGCTGTCGGCAATGAGTTGATCTTGCGGATCGGAGGCTGCGGAGATGACGGAGTTGTACTGGTTCATCAGGCCCACGTATTGACCGCCCGCGACCGTGTTCGCTTCACCCTTGCGCAGTTGCGGCCCGATCGACCGACGAATCGAGTTCTGCGTGTACATACGCGCGGCATCGGTCTGCGCCTGCGAGAACGTGAGTTCCGGTGCCTTTCCGTTCGGACCAGCGCCGCTCAGCACGGAGTCGATGCGCTTGTCGGCGCCGGGCATGTTGCCGGACACCGACGGGCACGCGGGAGCGCCACCATAGGCCGAGTAGTCGTCGCTGTCGCAATACTGAGCGTGGATTTTCGCCGCGCGCGACGCGTCGATTTCCGGTGCCGGCGGTGGAGAGTTGATCGCCTGCGCGATCGCGGCATTCGCGATCGACCCACCACCACCCGGCCGGATACCACCCTTCGCCGCGCCGGCGGCCGCACCGACCTGGACAGCACCGCCCGAGCCGGACTCGCTGCAGATATTGTCGGGCACTTGATAGCGTTGGCGCGCGTCCTCGACTCGGCGATTCATCTCCATGTTGACGTCGTTCTCGCGCTGCGCCCGCGCGGCGGCTTCGATCGTGCTCGCCGTCTTGCTGCCGTTCTCATTCACGGCCACGCCCAGGTTGTACAGCAGCGTGCTCACCGACGTGTTCATTGCGGAGATC
This sequence comes from Paraburkholderia hospita, assembly GCF_002902965.1. Taxonomy (GTDB): domain Bacteria; phylum Pseudomonadota; class Gammaproteobacteria; order Burkholderiales; family Burkholderiaceae; genus Paraburkholderia; species Paraburkholderia hospita. The sequence continues at coordinate 88,096 of NZ_CP026110.1, forward strand.
GCGCCCGTGATGGTCGTGTTGGCGATGTTCACTGCGCCCACCACGCAGCCGTCGCAGATCGCGAACGCCGGCGTCGACGCCACCAGACCGCCAACCAGCGCCGCAGCGGCGAGCGGCTTCATTACGATGTTCTTCTTCATACGGCCAACTCCCGTTGCTTCCTGATGTTGCGCGTGTACGCCTCGACCAGCTTGCCCGCCAGTCGCTCGACGACGGACACGTCCTCTTTCTCCGACGATTCGGTGCGCATGTGCTCAATCGTCTCCAACGCGGTCCCCAGCGGGAAGTGCTCAGCGAGCAGCTTGCGCGCTTCGTAAGGCCCGATTCGTTTGTAAAGCCGGTTGCGCAGCGCGACGTCTTCCTGCGTCGTCGAGAACGCCCACAGCTCGATCGGACCCACGGTGTTGGTAAGGAGCTGCACGACGAAACCGACCTTCGTCTTAAACAGCGCGAGGAAGTTGCCGCCTTCGGGGCCCGGACCGACGGCTTCGCGTTGCAGCCGTCGGATCGCTTCTTCGGAAACGTTGTAGAGCGTGCGCAGAATCGACTCGTCGGCCGCGTTGCCGCCGCGCATCACATAGACTGCCGTCGCCGCGTTGAGCAGCTCTTCCGGATAGTCGGCGAGGTACTGCGAGGCGTTGACGATACGGATACCCCACTTACGCCCTTCTCGCCCGTCCTTGATCATCGTCTGCACGAACGCCTGCTGACCGCCAGTGTTATGCACTTCGTCGTAAGCGATGGTCTTCTGCTCGTCTTGAACGTCCGCTACCCGCTTCAGGTGATAGTCCTGATACATCTCGGGGATCACGGGCAAAACCACTTCCTCGCGGAGGAAATAGTTCTTTGCTGCCATCTGCCGCGCGAACATGTACATGGCGGCGGTACGAAGCATGCCCTCGGGCGTTTTCCCGCCAATCACGTCGTTCAGGTCGATCGAAATGACGCGCGTCTCGCTGTTCAGCTCGAAGCGCGTGCGGCCGGCGAAAAGCGCGTAGTTCGACGTCGCCACCGAGAAGCAACGGTACATGTACTTGAGCAGCGGCTCGTTAGTGCCTTCGACCCTAGCGTCGCCGAACAGGTCGCGGATCGACTCGTCGTTCAGATATGCGCTGAAATCCTGCAGCACAGGAACGGCTTGGCGCTGCGCGAGCGAAGCCTCGCGCACGTAGCCAGCCTTGAACAGCATATCGGTCACTTCCCACCACTTCGCGACCGACCACCACTCTTCCGAATACTGTTCCTTCAGGCCCGACGACTCGAGCACATCGTCGACCGTCCGGTCGATATGCGGCTCGTACATGTGCGGGTTCTTCGTCGCACGATCCTCGTAGGCAATCCGTAGCAGCATCTCGTTCACCTGCGAGCAACCCGCAGGCGCTTTCTTGGTGCCGGGATCGGTACAGAACAGCGTCATCAGATCGACGAGGAATTCGGTCTCGCGCGACGTCGGCGAGCGCGCGCCGAGCTGCGTGTCATACGGATTGGTCGCATAGTCGACCGAATTCTGCAGGCGAAGATACACAGCCTCGCTTTTGCGATGCTCCGGCAACGAATCCTTGATCAACTGGATAAGGCCGGACGAAGACGGGCCGACATCGATAATGGTCATCAACGGCAGGCGAACGTTGCCGGCGCGGTGAACCGTCGCGCTGTTCATCGAGTTCATGAGAACCGACTTACCGCTGCCCGGAGGCGCACTGATAAGCTCGATCCACGTGTCCTGCAGGCGACTGCCCAACTGGATCGGATAGATTTTCCCGTCGGGCGTGCGAACAATCAACGAACCGCCGTCGCCCCACGGCGTCGCCGGCCGCTGCAACGGCAAGAGATACAGCGCATCGGGCAGCGGCGGCACCATGCGGTTCGCGATGTTCTTCGTCGTAAAGCCCGGAATGGTGGACGCCCACGCAGCCAGCGGATCGCCGTGTACCGACGTCACTTGGCAGATGCCCCACGACTGAATCGACTTCTCGAGCGCTGCCATTCGGCGCTTCGTTTCGCGCTCGGAAGGCGACCAGGTGGACACGGCGAATTTCATTGAGCAGATCGCGTCTTCCTTCGATCGCTCGTTCAGGTCGATAAACGACTGTCGGATCTGGCGGTTGCTGGGCAGCATGCCCACGAACGCGACCATCATTTGCCGAGCCCGCATCTCATTGAGGCCACCGGGATTCAGATCGACGCGAACGCGCCACGGGATTTCGCGGTCGATCGAAGCGAACAGCGACGAAAACGGCTGCGGTTCCTGCGGCCCGAGCTCCATCGACATGTTGCCGTGCCAGAGGTCGTCCGTCTTGATGATCTCGCGATGGTTCGTCACGTCGTTCGTGCAAACCTGATAGTTGACCGGCGGCGCCGAGAGGTCCGAGTGATCGTGCTTGTCTTCCCGGCCACGCGGGATAAAGCGATCGCCGGGAAGCACCGGCCGAAACTTCTGCGAGGTCCGTTCGCGATTGACCATGATCCGCACGCGCTTGATCGCTTCGTGCGCGCTGATCGGCCGGAGCATGATGCCCGGCCGCCCTTCCGAGCCGCTGCGCTCGAAGTCATGACGCACGCGATCCACCATCGTGTCGTGACGATATTTCATCGCCATTATCACTGACGCGGGATTCTGACCGAATTCGATGCGCGGCAGATTGTGTTTCTGCGCATCCACCGACCGTTCCTTGAGCTCCCGCTTCATCTCCTCGGGGCTCATGACGTTCATGTGCGTGTACACGATCATCAGGTTCTGTTCCCACGCGACGAGCGGAGCATTACGCCGCACGCGGTCCAGAATGATGTCCTCCGACTTCAGGCCGATACGCCGAGCCGCATTGATCTGCGGCTCGGCAAGACGCATCAGCTCGTCAAGCGATCGATCGGGATCTCGCTCGAAACCGAACGTGATCGAGTGGCCGTAGCGCTTCATATAGCCGTTCATCTTCACGCGCAGGTTGTCGATCATCTTCCCGAAGTCTTGATCCGACAGGATCTGATACGTGCCCTGCACGTCGAACGCGGTCAGCAGCGCGAGCTTGTTGTCGACGACGATGTACGGGTCTTTCAGGCCCGGGTGCCGCTTGATGTCTTCTTCCGTCAGGCCCACGGCCGTCGCCAGCTCGCAGTATCCGGCGAAGTCCTTGCCGATCCAGTAACGCGCGAGATAAGCGAGCGTGTCCTCGATCGCGGTTACACCCTTGTCCAGAAAGCCCATGTTCGTTCCTTTTATGCAGGCGCGTTCATAACGTCGTGATACACCTGGCCCCACTTGCCGACCGGCAACGTACCGTAAGATTCGCGCGCCCACGTCGCAGCGACTTGCGTGTACGGGCCAGGATTGAAAACTACGGCGAGGTCTTGAAAGACGACCTCGCGCTTTTCCCGGTCCTCCTCCTCGAGGCGAACGATCGCCTCGGCGAACACAGCCGGGTCACTCGTGCCCCAAGCGTCCTTCGCGTAGTCGCGATGCGAAGCCATCCAGTTCAGCAGCTTCTTCGCATCCTCCCGCACGACAGGATCGTCCGACTGCATCGCAACGATGATCGTGCGCTGGAGATGGTTCGCATCTTGCCCACTCAGTCCCGGCAGATAGGCGATCACGGCGTTGCCTTCGCCGAGTTCGCCGAGATGGTTCCAGCCGTGGCACAGATGATCCGCGGCGCGCAGGTTCTCTGCTCGCACGTCGCGATGGTTGTCGCTCAGGTTGTGAACCTGGTTCTGCGACGAATAGAAGCCGCAGAACATGCAACGGTGCCCGTCGGCGACGAGCGTTTTGCGGCGTAGATCCTGCTGCTCGAATTCGGGTTCCGTCGGCTCGACCGCGCTCGGGTGCTTGTCGCCCCAAACGCGGCTTTTCGTCGAAAAGAGCAGAGCCGGGTGCGCCGCCTTCTCGAAGTTGCTGCCCAAGCTTGGCTTAGGCTGCACCTTGTCGAGCTCGACGTCGGCCGGGTCGTGAATATCGGTTCGGTCTGTCGTCATCGCTAAGTAGAGGCGGTCGGTTGACCGCCCTCCCCCGTATGAGAGCGGTTACTGCGGCAGCGCGCCTTGCGACGAGCTCTGGATACCTACCGTTTCGCCGGCCTTGATCATCACGAAGCCGGTCGCGCCGAGAGCGGCACCCGCCAAGATCGGAACAAAAATCTGGCCGCCCTTGATCTGGCTATGCTCGCCTTCCTTACCCTTGCGCCACCAGTTGTAGCCGCCGTAGCCTGCCCCGCCGAACCCAACGGCGGCGAAGAGCTTGCCGAGGTTGGTCTTGATTGAATCGCCCTGTTGGGCGGCTGAGTCGACCATCCCGGCAATACCATTGGTGGCCTGAGCGTGTGCCGCAGTCGCGACGAACAGACCCGTAAAGGTCATCGCGGCGCTTGCCATCATGATGCGACGCTCGCGCGGCGTCCGCGATTCCACATAGTCCGCGCACTTTGCCGTCGCGCTAATGTGCGCTTTACGCCCGAGGTCTCCGAGCCACTCGATGGGCTTGAACATTACCTTTTTCATACATCTTCTCCTATCAAGGTGGAACTACCAGTAGAGGCCGAAAGATTGCCGGAACGCCTCGATAACATCCGGGATCTGAACCAGCATCGCCCCGCCCACCATGTGAGTGAGGGCACGCCAGACAGAATCGTCAGCACCGTGTGACGACTGCCCGTCCATCGATGCTTTTTTCAGAATGACGACGCCACGAAAGAAGAAGACGCCGCCCGCCACACTCGCGATCGTTAGGACTGCATTGATCGCGTCCGCAAAGCGACCGAAATCGGCCGCCCCACTGTACGAAATCGGCCCGTAGCTCACTGAGCCGGTGCCGAACGAATTCCACGTCGCGTTGATGAACTGCGACAGGTTCAACAGCAGGCCGCCGATCAGGATGATCGGCAGAATGTCACCGATCGTGACCGGAGACTGGCCCGGCAGTCGCGACGCGCGCTGCATACGCAACAGCGAGTTCCCGACGTACAGGATGCCGACCACTACGCCGAGCACCCAAAGGAATCGCCACATCGCCACCGAAAAATCGCTGGCGAAGTGGACGACCATCTGAGCCAGATCCATAGCGTCGCGCTCCTATCGAATGGTGCCGAGCGACGTCACAACCTGACGCGTCGAGGCATCGACACGAACGATGCGCATGCCATCGATGACATCGCCAGCTTGGACGACATAGGTGCGCTCGGCATTCTGAATCCATGCCTGGTCGCGGTAGACCGTGTTGAGCGTGAAGTCGCCCGGTTTCGTCGTTCCGGCGCCAATACGCGTCGTCGCCGTCGGCGTGGTGCTTACATACCGACGCGGTGAGGTCGAAACGTGACGCACCCGATGCTTCGGCTTGCTGACGCTCGTGCTCGCGGTCGCGATCGGAGCAGGACACTTCGCCGCTTGCGCTTCGGCCGTGGCGAGCTTGCCCTGCAGATCGTCAACCTTCGCCTGCAACTCGGTTTCCTTCGCTGTCGGTTGCGATGCTTGCGTGCTGGTCGCGCTCGCACCACCCGGCGCTGACGCAGCGGTTACCGTCGCCGCAGATGCACCGCTTGCCGGAGCCACCGCAGTCACGTCGCTCGCCGGGGCTGCTGTCGCAGCCGTGACGCTCGAGGCCGCGACTGCCGGCGATGTGGCGGGCTGATTCGCGACCGGCTGATACTGTTGAGCCCGGCTTGCATCGGTCATTGCCTGATCGGGGTTGAGCATGCGCGCGGTCGTCGATTTGTCCGAAGACGATCCGCTGAATACATACGGCCAGCCGATCCACGCCGCTGCGACGACAGCGCAGGCGATCGCGAAGTGCACCGGGCCGAGCTTCGACACGAAACTCGGCAGCGTGGAAGCCTTCGGCTGCGCTGCACTGGCTTGCGTTTTTCCGGATTCGCTCGCGTTCTTCGCATCCGGCTTCATGTTGAAAATGTCTACGCCGGAATCCGGCTGCTTATCCTTGCCTGTCGGGTCGCTCATATCGGGCACCTTTTCGTATCGTGTCTATTATACGGAATTATTGCTGAGGATAGTAGCCCGATCCCGGCGGCTGGTAATAGCTCGGAGGCGTGTACCCAGGCATGTTGTACGGCGTATTGCTGTAGCCGCCGTAGCCGCTCGGAGCCACGGGAGAAACGTTCAGCTTGGGCGGTTGCGATGCCGGCTGACCCACGGCGCTGAGCGGATCGGTTCCGGGAGCCATCGGCTGGCGAGGTTGGGTCGGTCCCGTCGCACCAGCGGCAACGTCGTCGCTCGCGAGCACCGGGCCGATGAACTGAATCCAGATAGGCGTGTCCTTCGGGATAAGAACCTGCTTCACTGGCATGTTCGCCGCGTCGTTGGCCAGCACCTGCCCCGCTTGCTGGCCCATACCGCCCGCAATCGTTCCACCGACAGCGCTCCAGCTTGGCGTCGACGGATAGGTCTGGATGACACCGCCTTGCGGCGTGATGATGTTCTGCGCGGCCGCCTGCTCAAAGAGTTGACCAGTTCGCCCAATGCCCATCGCGATGGCAGGGATGATGATGCGCGAGAAGTAACGGTTGTTGACGTCGCCCGACAACGCCGTGCGCATCGTCGTTTGATCCATAGCCTTCGCGGTCACCTTGTACGAGTGGCCCTGCCACTGCATGTACGAGAACGTCATGTCGACCGAGTTGGTGATTCGCTTGTAGCCCATCGCGAACAGCACCGCACCGGCGTACTGACCGTTCGGGATATACGCCCGCACGACCGAATTCTCATCCGTATCGATAGCCGTCTGGAGCATGGCAGGGATAAGAGCGAAGTCCTCGACGACCTTCACTTTCGCTGCGGCCGCCGCGGCGGCCTGTTGCACCTGGGCCGGCGTGTCCGACTCGTGCATCAGCGACTTCGCGTAATCAGCGCTGTCCGTCGAAACGCGCGCAGTGCTATGCGGCACCGGCGCCCAGTTCGCCATCAACCCCTGCATCTGGTCACTGACTTCCTTCTGACGCTGCTGGTCCTGCTGCGGGTTCTGTTGCTGGGCCGGCTGCTGGTAGTAGACGACCTGCTGCGCTTGAGGCTGGGCCTGCGGCGCACTCGCGGGCTGATCCGGTACGTTGTTCGTGCGACTCGACAGCACTGACAGATACGACTGCCCGTTCTGCTCGGCATCGGTCGCCTTGGTGCGGTTGTATTTGTCGAGAACCTGCGAATACTGCTCGCTTTCTTTGGTCGGTGTGCCGCGCCCTTGCGTTTGCACCGCGCTGATCTGCGACTGCTTGCGCGAGCTGTCGGCGAAGTAGGTCGCGGCGATATAGCCGACAACCGCGATCGTCACGATGACCCCGATCGCGACGATTTTGCTTTGGCGCCCGACGTCCGATTGTGTACTCATGCTCTGCCTCTCAATTGATGTCGAGTTGGAGCGTCACGGACCGGCCCATCTCGGACAGCGTGACGTAAGGGGTCGGCGGCAACCGATAAACGCGCGTGCCGTCGGCGGCAGACATGCTTTGATCGAATGCCGTCTGAATGTCGTAGTTCGTGCGAACGAACATCGCGTCGCCGTACTGCCAAACCTGCGTGCGTGCCGGTACGTCGCCATGCGCTGTCACGCGCTTCGCGCCACTCGGCGGAATGCCGTCGAGGAATCCCTGCATCGTGTCGTCGTACAGCGCGATACGACCGGCTCCGAGGAACGGGGCTTGTGCGTTCGGACCACGGCCGGGCACACGCAGATCGAGGCGATAGTCGACAACGCGGCTCTTCTCTTTCGAATCGGGCTCGCCGGTGGCGAGCTTGACCACGACCGGCGTCGCCATGCCCTGAAGGAAGACGGTCACATTACCGTCTTCATAGGCCGATAACGCCGAGATCACGACGGACGGCGTGCCTTGCAACCATTCGACATCGAAGTAGCGGGCATCGGAAACTCGCGGAGCAACGGCGAGCGGCCACGGCGCGCCCGTCGAATCCACGAACACCAGCGTCGTCTGCTCGCCGGGCAGCACGCGCGCGATCGGGAGCGCGGCACCGGGCGAGAGGTCGACCGAGATGCTGCTGATCCGGGGCACGGTCCTGACAGGGTGATAAGCCTTTGCCTTGCGCGAGTCGTCGAGCTGCTGACGCAGCTTGACGATCTCGCCGTTGCTGAAGGGCGAAACGACCTGCTCGGCGCGTTCGTAATTGCTCGGAGGCGCGAGCGGGGGCATCGGCGCGACGCCATTCTGAGGTACTGCTCCCGCCGGATACTGCTGCGGGTAGCCCTGCGGGGCTTGTCCGGCCACAGCATAATTCGCCGCTCCATAGTTGGTTTGCGGGAACGCAGCCTGAATTTGCTGCTGCGAGCTCATCGGCGCTTGACCAGGCGGCGGCGGAAATGCGCCGGCCGGTGCGCCCGCATTGACCCACTGCGGGGCTTGCGCTTGTTGCGGCTGCTGCGGTGCCGGTGCAGGCGCTGCGACACCTTGCGCGGCCGGTGCCGCGCTTTGCTGCTGCGCCGGTTGGGGTTGAGGCTGTTGCGCGTTTTGAGCCATCGCCGGAGCGAGTGTGCTGGCCGCCAACGGTGCAACGAGCAAAAGGGCGAGTCGTTTCATCGTTCGAGTCCTCAAAGCGGCTTCGTCACCAGTTGGCCGACGCCGATGCCTTCAATGGAGTCGAGCGTGGAAACTCGCTCGATCCGAACCGTTGCGAGGAAGCGCTGCGCAGGAAGCTCAGACGTCTGCCCCGACAGCTTGACCTCGATCGGCATCTCGACGTACCACACGTAGACGCCGTTCTCGACGCCCTCCTTTGTGAGAACGCCAGTGCCGGCAGTGATCGACATGTTCATGCGGCGATCGCGCACGGTCGCCAAGACGCCCGAGGCTTGCAGCGATGCGATGAACGACTTGAAGCCGTCGCGCGTGTAATTGCCGCGGATGTCCTCGAGCTGTTGACGCCAGTTGAGGAAGTCCATCGTGAACGAACGGTTCATCGTGTCCTTCGCGTACTGGATCACGTCGGCCGCTTTGCGATACGGCTGCGACATCGGAATCAGCGGGAAGATGCGGCCGTTGTCGGAGGCGAAATACTGGCGGTCCGGGTTGAACGCACGCCAACCGAGCGCACCATTCGCGACGACACTGATCAGAAGCGCTGTCGCGAGAATGAAGTTCAGCTTGACAGACGAGCCTGCAATGAATTGCAGGTGCTTGCGGTCCTTCTCCATCCGCACCGCCGGCTCAACCGCATCGGCTGTTTGATGAAGTTGAGCGGCGAGCTCCGCGAGTTGCTCGCTCGCCGCATTCGGCTCTGCTGCATCGGACACGGCCTGGTCTCTCGAGGGAAGCGGGCCGGCAGCTACGGCCCGTTCCTGGTTTGCTTCGTTCAGTGCGGTCATCGAACCACCTCCTTTTTTCCGTATTATAACCATGATGCAAAAAACGACAAGAGCGCGCAAGCCTGACTGTCGGGGTTTTTGGTTTCATCAGTCGATGTAATTGTTAATTCCCATGCAGGATTGAATACGGAACGGAAGCAAGCGCTTCTGAGGCGCCCTTTGGGCTCGTATATCGCCGACGTTTTCCGGCCGATTTCGTATATCGCCGACACTTGAGGGCCTCACCGATTGCCCGCTAAGCCTCGAAAAACAAGGGGAAGAGGTGGATTTAGGACGAGAGAGCGGTACAGGAGGGGAGATGCGACAGGCTCGTACATCGCCGACAAGGGTCGTACATCGCCGACAATGTGGATAAGCCTCTGGACAGGCTGTTGAAGCGCTCGTATATCGCCGATGGATAGCCTCGGATATCAGCGACAAATGACTCGTATAACGCCGACGGCCATTTCGTACATCAGCGACATGCGCAACGCGCAAAGCCCTGTCGCGCAAGGCGTTTGAGGAGTTTTCCACAGCGCTAACACGCGCGCGGCTGTTAACCCTCCTTTTTTTACAAAACATAGTAGTAACGCGGCAGAGGCCTCCGCCTCTTGGGGGGCGCAAGCGCCCCCCGCCGGCTCGCTACGCGCGCTCAAGCGCGCTCCGCCCCGGCCGCGCTACGCGCGTCCTTCCCGCCCGGCATCCCCCCAACAAGTGGCGCGGCACAGCCGCGCAGGTTGACCAAGGCCGCGGCGAACAAGGCTTCCACGCGGCAGGCAAGCCTGCCGTGAAGCACCTCCGCGCCGCGGCCAAAAGCATTCAATAAAAAGGGAGGGCGACCTTGACCCTGCCGCTTCCAATCCTTGCACCGTCATCGCAGAACGACCGTCTCACTTCGAACAGCAAAAAACCATCATCTCGATCCTTCAGGCTCCGCCTCTACAAAGTAGCGACAAGCGAAGGCCGCCGTCGGCGGCCACCCACCCATCCCCCCGCCCTTCCCGCCCTGCGGGAAGGGAGCGAGTCGCCCTCTGTCGTCAAGGGTGCGGGGGAGATGAAACCACCCCCACACCCTCGACTGGAGCGTCTATCCCGGCACGCCAGCCCGTCAAGGGCCGCTGCGCTGCCGTCCTCACCCGTTCGGTGCTCGACCTGGCCTGCGGCCAGCTCTGCGCTCCGCTGCGGCTTCCGGGCGTCCCCTTGACCGCCTGACATGCCGAACCCCCCAGCCAAATATTTACGCAATTACGTATTTACGTATGTACGTAAGCAGACTATAATAGATCCCATGCAGTGACGGCCACGCCTCACCGCATCCCGGCCGGAACCACTGGCGGCTACCAGTCCCCGGCCTACCTCCCAACCGTCTAGGAGCACTGCGATGAGCGAACAATTCGGCTTCGATTTTGGCGACGCTGCCGCGCGGGCGTTTGCGCTGGATGAGCCCGGAACTTGGCTTGATCCGGAATACACCGTCGAGCAGTATCGTGCGATGTTTGCGAAGGGAACTGATGCGGTCCAGCGCATCGCTGGTCCGGCACGGCCGCTGTTCGCGCGTGGCCTCGCTCTCGCCGGCGACGAACTCGAGAAGATGGTCGAACGCTGCGACGAGGACGACGAACCGCGCCATCTCTGGCGCGTGACGTGCAAGCCAACGGACGACGAGTTCGACGCATTCGTCGCTCACTGCCGGGCGATGGTCGGGTCGGTTTTCGACGGGATCGAATACAAGGTTCGGGACGAAGATGGATGCGTGGCGACGGCCGCGATGTACGTGCGCGACGTCGGCACGCTGATCGCGTGGCGATGGTCCGAGACCAATCGCGCCATCGACTTCCAGCCGTGGCGCGACTCGTTTTTCTTGGACAGCTACCGCGACGGGATTCACGCGATCGAAGCCCCCTATTCGACGTGGGGACATGCTTACTGCGCCGACAAACTCGCGAACTCCAACGACGGAATCGCCAGCGTGCCGACCTTCGTGGTGAATGGTCGGGAATACATCAACGACGGCGGTTTCAGCCGCGGCTCCTATCGCGAATGCGAGGGCTGGTCGTTCACCGCGTTCTCTGACTGGCAAGGTGCGACGTTCAGCTATCGCAGCCAGTGCCGAGCGTGGGACAACGGTAGTCTCGAACGCGGCGATCGGCGCGGTCTCGTGGTTCGCGTCCGTGGCCAGCTTTGCGTGTTGGACGGTGCCGTGAAGGTCTACGATACGCAGGCGACCGACGCTGTTTGGCAGGCGGACGACGCCGACGATGTGGAGACGGACGACGAAACCGACATCGGCGAAGAAGAGGAAACGCTGGAGGAAGAAATTGCCGCCTGAACGTGGCAATTAGGATAATCCGCCAAAATATGGCAAATTAATTAACGCGAAATGAGCGAAGCCCGGTTGGCGGCTACCAAACCGGGCTTCTACCAGAGCAAAGGCCCGTCTAGGAGCGCGTCCGCTTAGGATACCCATCATGATAGCTGTTCCATCCATTGACCTCAAGCAAGGCCACGTTGCCCGCTGGGAGTCAGCTACCGGGTTCTACGAGCTGCGGCTGTTCCGCGATCTCTTTGGTTATCCTGTCGCTCTTCGCACATGGGGCCAGAAAGACGGTACGCGCATTCGGATGCTCCAGACAGTTCTGGAGACGGATGACCGATGCGCACCGCTCTTTCGACTCGTGATTAGGCGCATGCGTGGACGTCCGTACACGCTTTGTAAGATCAGTTGAAGATGGAAGGACCGGAGGCCGGATCA